>JBKQJQ010000252.1:0-4255 GCA_052147875.1 Solirubrobacteraceae bacterium
TCAACCAGGAGCTGGGGCTCGTGTACGTCCTGCTCGCGCTGGCGGTCGTCGTCGCGCTGATTGGGATCGTCAACACGCTGATGCTGTCCGTGTTCGAGCGCACGCGCGAGATCGGCCTGCTGCGCGCTGTCGGGATGGGACGCCGCCAGGTCCGGTCGATGATCCGCTCGGAGTCGGTGATCATCGCCCTGTTCGGAGCCGTGATCGGCATCGTGATCGGCACCGGGCTGGGCCTAGCGCTGGCGTCGTCGCTGCGGCAGAGCGGGGTCACAAACATCGCCGTGCCGGTATCGAGCCTGATCGGTTTCCTGATCCTGGCCGGACTTCTGGGGCTGGCGGCAGCGAGCTGGCCGGCGCGCCGCGCCGCCAAGTTCGACGTGCTGGCGGCGATCGCGACCGAGTGATGCTTGGACCGAGCGCGAGTTGACGGCACAATCGTCAGCGATGAAGGCGAAGCTGTGGCTGGTTGCGCTGGCCGGCGTGATCGCCGGCGCCGGGGCCGTCTGGCTGGCGGCCCACCAGCAACTCAATCGTCCGACCGAGCCCGACCCCCTGCTGACGGCCGTCGTCGGTGCATCGCTGCTGGGCTGCGGGCTCGCCTCGTGGCGCGCACGACCCGAGAACCGGCTCGGTCCGGTGATGGTTATCACCGGCTTTGCCTGGTTTGCCGGCCAGCTGAGCGAGGCATCGGCGCCGTGGGTGTACACGCTTGGCTCGGCGGTCCAGTACACGTTCGCGATCGGCCTCATCTACCTGCTGCTCTCGTTCCCCTCCGGACGGTTGCGCGGCAGGCTCGACCACTGGCTGATGATCGGGGTCGGAGCGCTGTTCGTGATGGTCCTCCTGGCGATGCTGTACGGGAACCGAGCGGGGATCCGCTGCCCGAGCTGCCCGAACAACCTGCTGGACGTATTCCACGACAACCGCAAGGCGCAGGCCTGGGAGAATCTCGAGCGGCTGCTCGGCGGGGTCCTGATCTTGATCGTGATCGCACGGCTCGTCAGGCGCTGGCTGCGGGCGAGCCCAGCTTCGCGACACGCGGTGGCGCCGGTGCTGGTGGCCGGGTGCGCGTCGCTCGCCGCGCTCGTCTGGACCGTCACCTTCGACCTGCTCGGTGATCCACTGAGCTCGCTCCCTGCGACCGTGTGGTTCTACACCACGGCGATGGTGCCGATCGCGGTGCTGTACGTGTTCGTGCAGCGCCGGCTCGCTCGCGGTCAGGTCGCTGGGCTGGTGGTGCAGCTGGGTGAGCCCAGCGCATCCATCGGTTTGCGCGAGGCGCTCGCCCGGACGCTCGGCGACCCGTCGCTCGAGCTCGCGTTCTGGTTCCCGGCCGAGGAGTGCTACGTCGACGGCAACGGCGTGCCGCTCAAGCTCCCCGACGCGGACAGTGGACGCTGCGCGACGTTCGTCGAGCGTGACGGACAGCCGATCGCCGCGCTGCTGCACGATCCGGCGCTGGAGTACAACGCCGAGCTCGTGCGATCCGTGTGCGCCGCCGCGAGTCTGGCGCTGGAGAATGAGCGCTTGCAGGCCGAGCTCCGCGCCCGGCTTGTCGAGCTGCAGGCGTCGCGGACGAGGCTGGTCGAGGCGACCGACGCCGAGCGACGGCGGATCGAGCGCGACCTCCACGACGGGACCCAGCAGCGCCTGGTCTCGATCGCGATGTCGCTCGGGCTGCTGGAGTCGAAGCTGCCGTCGGAGGCGGCCGCGCAGCCGCTGGTGCGCGAGACGCGCGAGGCGCTCGCGGTGGCGCTTGCGGAGTTGCGTGAGCTCACGCACGGGATCAATCCACCGCTGCTGACCGAGCGCGGCCTGACGGCGGCGCTCGACGAGCTATGCCGCCGGGCGTCGCTGCCGACGCACCTCCAGGTGTCGCTCGGACGGCGGCTGCCGGATCAGGTC
Organism: Solirubrobacteraceae bacterium; assembly: GCA_052147875.1. Lineage (GTDB taxonomy): Bacteria > Actinomycetota > Thermoleophilia > Solirubrobacterales > Solirubrobacteraceae > Palsa-465. The sequence continues at coordinate 1,906 of JBKQJQ010000252.1, forward strand.
GAGAGCGCCGCCTACTTCGTCGCCAGCGAGGCGCTCACGAACGCGGCCAAGCACTCCCACGGGACCGAGGTCCGTGTGACCGCCGGCGACAACGGCGGGCGGCTGACGATCGAGGTGGCCGACGACGGGATCGGCGGCGCCAGCACGGGCGGCGGTTCGGGCCTGCGCGGCCTCGAAGATCGCGTCGAGGCGCTCGGCGGCCACTTCACGGTCTCCAGCCCGCCGGGGCGCGGCACGATACTGCGAGCTGAGATCCCGTGCGGGTAGTGCTGGCCGACGACGCGGTGCTGCTGCGCGAAGGCCTCTCGCGGCTGCTGGAGGAAGCCGGGTTTGAGGTTGTCGGGCTGGCGGGCGACGGCGACGCGCTGCTGGAGCTGGTCGATCGCACGCGTCCGGATGTCGCGATCATCGACATCCGGATGCCGCCGACACACACCGACGAAGGCCTGCAGGCCGCAAGGGCGATTCGCGCCCGGTGGCCGTCGATCGGACTGCTGGTGCTCTCCCAGCACGTCAACGCCCGCTACGCGCTCGAGCTCCTGTCGGCCGGGACGGACGGCGTCGGCTACCTGCTCAAGGAGCGGGTGTCGGACCTCGACGAGCTTTCGTCGAGCGTCAACCGGGTCGGCCAGGGCGGCTCAGTGCTCGACCCGGCGGTTGTCGACGAGCTCGTCGGCCGGCGCCGGCAGGCCGACAACCCGGTCGAGCACCTGACCGACCGTGAGCGCGAGGTGCTCGGCCTGATGGCCGAGGGGCGCTCGAATCATGCGATCGCCGAGCGCCTGTTCGTCACCGACCACACGGTCGAGAAGCACGTCAAGAGCATCTTCGGCTCGCTGCAGCTGCCGCAATCTCCCGACGACCACCGGCGCGTGCTGGCGGTGGTCGCGTACCTGAACTCGCAGTAGCTCGCTGCTTGTCACATCGACGTTCGCTCGCGTGTCTAAGGGGGATGAGGAGCAACATGAGCGATGCGAATGATCAACAGTGGCTTGCTGAGCGGTTCGAGGAGCACCGAAGCCATCTGCGCGCGGTGGCGTACCGGATGCTCGGTTCGCTCAGCGAAGCCGACGACGCCGTCCAGGACGCCTGGCTGCGGCTCAGCCGGTCAGACGCCGGCGAGATCGAGAACCTCGAGGCATGGCTGACGACGGTCGTCGCGCGCGTGGCGCTGAACATGCTGCGCTCCCGTCGCACGCGCCGAGAAGAGCCGTTCACGGTCCACATGCCCGAGCCGATCGTCGACCCGGCGGACGGCGTCGACCCCGAGCACGAAGCGCTGCTGGCCGACGCGGTCGGGTTGGCGCTGCTCGTGGTGCTCGACACGCTGGCGCCGGCAGAGCGGCTGGCGTTCGTCCTGCACGACATGTTCGCGGTCCCGTTCGACGAGATCGCCGCGATCGTAGATCGCTCCCCGGAAGCGACCAGGCAGCTTGCCAGTCGCGCTCGCCGCAGGGTCCGCGGCGCGACGCCTGAGCCCGACGCCGATCTGACCACGCAGCGCGAGGTCGTCGAGGCGTTCATGGCGGCGGCCCGAGACGGCGATTTCGAGGCGCTGGTCGCATGCCTGGACCCCGACGTGATCCTACGCGCCGACGCCGGAGCCATGCCTGGCCTGACGCGCGAGGTCCGCGGTGCGCGCGAGGTCGCGAGTGGGGCGATGAGCTTCTCGCGCCTGGATCTGCAGATGCAGCCGGTGCTCGTCAACGGCGTCGCCGGCGTGATCTCGCTCCGCAACGGGAAGGTGTTCTCCGTCGCGGCGTTCACGGTCCGCGCCGGGAAGGTCGTCGAGATGGACATCCTCGCCGACCCGACGCGGCTGGCCGCGCTCGATCTGACGACGATCGACGGCTGACGCTCGCCGCGGTCAGTTCGCGATACGCGTCACTTCGCGACCGGCATCTGAAGCTCAGTGACGCTCGGCCGGCGGACCGCCTGGTCGCCGATCTCGAACGCGACGTGCACGCCGACGCTCCCGTCCTCGTCGGGCTCGTCGTAGTAGCCGATCATCTTGCCCGGCCGTGCGCCGGCCTGCGCGATCTTCCGGCCGAGCATCGGGGCCAGCTGCTCGAACAGCGGGCCGAGGTGCTCAGGATCAAGTCCGCCGGTCGCGCCGAGCAGCCTGCCGCAGCGCGGCCCGATTGAGTCGAAGGTGCCGGTAGGGTGCGTCCTCGATGGTCTCCGATCGTTTCCGCGCAGCCGTCGAGCAGCGCAACATTCACAAAGCACGTGAGCTGTTCGCCGCGGACGCGTGCTTCCGCAGCCCGGTCGTGTTCAAGCCGTACGAGGGTCGCGAGCAGGTGATGAAGGTCCTGGAGGCCGCCGAGCGGGTGCTCGGGATCGGTGACAG
>JBKQJQ010000253.1:0-7914 GCA_052147875.1 Solirubrobacteraceae bacterium
CGGACGCCGGGACGACGTTCGCCTGGGTGACACGCACGTTTGGCCCGCAGATCGGCTGGATCAACGGCTGGGCGATCTTTCTCGCCGACGTGATCGTGATGGCATCGCTGGCCGAGATCGCCAGCAATTACACGTTCCTGCTGTTCGACTCGCACGCGCACCCATCGAACTTCTGGCTGATCGTCGGCTGCGTGATCTGGATCGTGCTGATGAGCTGGATCTGCTATCGCGGAATTGAGCTGTCGGCCCGGATCCAGACGTTCCTGCTGAGCCTCGAGATCTTCACGCTGGTGCTGTTCGTGATCGTGGCGCTGATCAAGGTGTATGCGAACAACCCCGTCGACTCGCTTCACGTCTCAGCGTCGTGGTTCAACCCGTTCGACCTCGGTTGGAACGCGTTGATCGCCGGTGTCCTGCTCGGGATCTTCATCTACTGGGGCTGGGACTCGGGCGTCGCGGTCAACGAGGAGTCGCGCGACCGCCACCGTGGGCCGGGCAAGGCCGCGGTCGTCTCGACCGTGATCCTGCTGCTGATCTATGTGCTGGTCGCCGCTGCCGCGCAGGCGTACCACGGGACGGCGTTCCTCTCCGGCAACTCCGCCGACGTCCTCAACGCGCTCGGCGGCAAGGTGTTCGGTTCGCCGCTCGACAAGCTGCTGATCATCTGCGTGCTGACTTCGGCGTCGGCCTCGACGCAGACGACGATCCTGCCAACCGCGCGCACGACGCTGTCGATGGCGCGCTGGGGGGCGATCCCGAAGGCGTTCGGCACGGTCCATCCCCGCTTTCAGACGCCGAGCTTCTCTACCGTGATGATGGGCGGGCTGTCGATCGTCTGGACGGTCGCGCTGCTGGCCTTCAACCCCAACCAGGACGTGCTGGGCGACACGATCTCTGCGCTCGGCTTCGCGGTCTGCTTCTACTACGGCTTCACCGGGTTCGCGTGCCCGTTCTACTTCCGCAAGGACCTGACCAAGAGCGCGCGCAACTTCTTCCTCGCCGGGCTGCTCCCGTTCGTCGGCGGCCTGATGATGTTCTACGTCGGGATCAAGTCCTACAGCTACTACAGCACCGCGGGCAACAACTACTCACACCCGCTGGCCGGGATCCAGACGCCGATCCTCGTCGGGATCGGCGGCCTGATCCTCGGCGTCGTGCTGATGTTCGCCTCGTGGCCGTTCTTCAAGGGGTACTTCAGCCGCTCGTGGCTCGAGAGCGCCGACCCGTCGGTGCTCGAGCTGGACGCCGCGCACTCCGCACAGAAGCCGCTGCCGGGCGAGCCACCAGACTGAGCGGCGTATAGCGCTCGATGGACGAGCTGCAAAGCGCGCTCGAACTGGACCGCCGCGTCGCGCTGCGCGCCGCCGAGCGGACGATCGAGATCCCGGCGGGCTGGGTCGTGCTGCACGATCAGCTCGCGCGCGTCCACGTGCTCAACATGCTGATCCTCGCCGCGCCGCTTCCGTCCCGGCTCGACGCCGCGACGCTCACGTCGCTCGCCGAAAGCTGGCTTGGCCATCTCGGCCACCGCTTCGTGCGGATCGATGATGAAGCCGGCGCCGCAAGGCTGACGTCGAAGCTGCTGGCCGCCGGCTGGCAGCGCCAGCGGACCGTGTTCATGGTGCTGCGCACGGACCCGGGCGCTGCGCTCGTCGACCCCCGGGCGCGCCAGGTCTCCGAGGCCGAGCTCGATGCCTTGATGCTGGCCAACTTCGAGCACTACGACTACGGGGCCGACGCGTGCGCCGAGCTCGTGCGCGAGCTGGTCGCGGCGCAGGTCGCGATGCGTCGAGGGACGCAGGCGCTGCGGTTCGGCGCCGGCGAGCGCGGCGGCCTGCAGTCGATGACCACCCTGTTCATGGACCCAGATGTCGACGGCACTCGGGTCGCGATGGTCGAGCAGGTGGGCACACTTCCCGACTACCGTGAGCGTGGCCTGGCGCAGGCCGCTGTCTCGGCCGCGGTCGCCGCCGCCGGAAAGTGGGGCGCCGAGCTGATCACGGTGCCGGCCGATGCCGACGACTGGCCGCAAATGCTTTATACGAAGCTCGGTTTCGAGCCGATCGGAATCCAGGTCTCGTTCACGCTCCGCGCGCCAGCCCGCGCCGGCGCCACGTGAGAGACTGCCCCGTGATGTCCAAGGACGCCGCTCCCGAGCTCAAGGACTCAATCCTCGACACGATCGGCGCCACCCCGGTCGTCAGGCTGTCGCGGATCGCCGCCGGGGTTCGCCCACAGGTGGTGGCGAAGCTCGAGTCGTTCAACCCGGGCGGGTCAATCAAGGACCGGATCGCGGTCTCGCTGGTCGAGGCCGCCGAACGCGACGGCAAGCTGCGGCCCGGAGGCACGATCGTCGAGCCGACCTCGGGCAACACCGGTACCGGGCTGGCGATCGTGGCGCGGCTCAAGGGATATCGCGTGATCGCGGTCATGCCGGACAAGATGTCGCGCGAGAAGATCGACCTGCTCCGCGCCTATGGCGCCGAGGTGGTAGTCGCGCCAACCGACGTGCCCCCCGAGTCGCCGCAGTCCTACTACCGGGTCGCCGACCGGCTGACCGAGGAGATCCCGGGCGCGTTTCAGCCCAACCAGTACGTCAACCCGGCCAACCCACAAACCCACTATGAGGCGACCGGTCCAGAGCTGTGGGAGCAGCTGGGTGACTCGATCACGCACCTGGTCGTCGGCGTCGGCACCGGCGGCACGATCACCGGGACGGCGCGCTACCTACGCGAGCGCAAGCCCGACCTGGTCGTGGTTGGGGCCGACCCGGAGGGCTCGATCTACTCGGGCGGCGCGGAGAACGTGCGTCCGTACCTGGTCGAGGGGGTCGGCGAGGACTTCTGGCCGCAGACGTTCGACCCCTCCGTGGTGAACCGCTGGGTGGTCGTCTCCGACCGCGACGCGTTCCTGACCACGCGCCGGCTGGCGCAGATGGAGGCGATCCTCGCGGGCGGCTCCGGCGGGCTGGCCGTGCACGCCGCGCTCGAGGTCGCCGCCGAGGTCGACGACAGCAATGCGGTGATCGTGGTCGTGATCCCCGACGGCGGGCGCTCGTATCTGTCGAAGATCTACTCCGACGGTTGGATGCGCCAGTACGGCTTCCTCGAACGTGGCGCCGACCTGACCGTCGGCGACGTGCTGCGCCGCAAGCAGGACGCGGGTGAGATCCCTCCACTGGTCACGGTCGAGCCCCATTTCCCGGTTCGTCAGGCGGTCGCACTGCTGCACGAGCATCGCGTCTCGCAACTGCCGGTCGTCAGCGCCCACGACGCGTCGACGATCGTCGGCGCGATCGGAGAGCGCGGCCTGCTGCGCCACGCGGCCGAGGACCCGGCGCTGCTGGACGCGCAGATCGTCGACGTGATGGAGCCGCCGTTCGCCGCCGTGTCGAGCCAGGATCCGGTGCGGGAAGCGGTCGAGCTGCTGGTCGGCGATCAGCAGGCTCTGCTGGTGACCGACGAGGGCCGCGCCGCCGGGCTCGTGACGCGCACCGACCTGCTGGAGGCGCTCGCGACGTGAGCGAGCCTGAGCTCCCGCGCGACGCATTCGCGACCCGCGCGGTCCACGCCGGGTTGACACCCGATCCGTCGTTCGGCTCCGTGATCCCGGCGATCCACCAGACCTCGACCTACGCCCAGCGGCGTCCCGGTGAGTTCGTCGAGGACTACGACTACGCCCGTTCGGCCAATCCGACGCGCGCCGCTCTCGAGCGGGCGCTCGGCGAGCTGGAGGGCGGCCAGGCGGCTGCCTTCGCATCGGGCCTCGCTGCCGAGCACGCGCTGATCAACGTCGTCTGTGAGACCGGATCGCACGTCGTGCTGCCAGGGGACCTGTACGGCGGCACGTTCAGGCTCGTCGACAAGGTGATGACCCGCTGGGGACTTCGCTACGACCTCGTCGACCAGACGGACCTCGCCGCGCTCGAGCGCGCGGTGACGGCCGACACGAGGCTGATCTGGGTCGAGAGCCCGACCAACCCGCTGCTCGACGTGGTCGACATCGAGGAGGTGGTGGCCCGGCGGCGCGGGGCGCTGGTCGCGGTCGACAACACGTTCGCGACGCCGGCCAACCAGCGTCCACTCGAGCGGGGTGCCGACGTGGTCGTGCACTCGACGACCAAGTACCTCGGGGGTCATTCCGACGTCGTCGGCGGCGCGGCGATCACGAACCGGACCGAGCTTTACGAGGCGCTGCGGTTCGTCCAGAACGCGATCGGTGCGGTGCCGGGGCCGTTCGACTGCTTCCTGGTCCACCGCGGCCTGCGGACGCTTCATCTCCGCATGCAGGCACACGCGCGCAGCGCCGAGGCGGTCGTCGAGCTGTTGCGCTCGACCCCCGAGGCACACGATGTCCGGTGGCCCGGGTTCAGCGGCATGGTCAGTTTCCGCCACCCGCGCGCGGCCGAGCTCGCATCCCGGACGCGCCTGTTCACGCTCGCGGAGTCGCTCGGCGGCGTCGAGTCGCTGATCGAGGTTCCGCAGGCGATGACCCACCAGTCGGTCGAGGGCTCCGACGCCGCCGTCCCGCCGGATTTGGTGCGGCTCAGCTGCGGGGTCGAGGATCCGGAGGACCTCGTGCAGGATCTGCGCCAGGCGCTCGCCTGACCGGGGCGCCCCCGTCGCTGACGTGACCGCGGTGTAGCCTCGGCTGTCAGATGCAGCCCAGCGCCGCACGACAAGCGATTCCCGATAGCCAGCTGCCGGGGCCCTACCCGGTCGGCTCCTACGCGGCCCAGCTCAAGCTGCGCCTGCAGAACTTCGCGCGCGTCCAGCTGGTCGGCGAGCTGTGGGGCTTTCGCGCCGCCCGGGCGCGCGTGTACTTCGAGCTGCGTGACTCGCGCGGGGCCCTGCCGTGCTCGATGTGGCGGACCGATTTCGACCAGCTCGGCGTACAGCTGACCGACGGCCAGCGGGTCGTGATCGGCGGCGGCTGTGACTATTACCCCGGCACTGCGACCTCGTCGCCGTCGTTCAGCTTCGCCGTCACTGAGCTGCGCCTTGAGGGCGAGGGCGACCTGCTCGTCCAGCTTCAGCGCCTGCGCCGCCGGCTGGACCTCGAGGGGCTGTTCGAGCATCAGAAGCGCCTGGCGCTGCCGCGCCTACCACGGACGATCGGTGTCGTCACCGGCGAGCAGGGCAAGGCGCGCCACGACGTGATAGCTGGGCTGCGCCGCCGTGGCTGGGGCGGGCGCCTGGTGTGGGCGTTTGCGCCCGTCCAGGACCGCCACGCTGCGCCTCGGATCGCGACCGCATTGCGCGAGCTCGCAGCGATCGAGGAGGTCGACGTCGTGATCGTCGCGCGCGGCGGTGGCTCGCTCGCGGACCTGTTCGCGTTCTGCGACGAGGGACTGTGCCGGACGGTCGCGCTGCTGCGAGTGCCGGTGATCGCGTCGGTCGGGCACCACACGGACACGACCCTGATCGATGACGTCGCAGCGGTCAGCTGCTCGACGCCGACTCACGCCGCCGAGGCAGCGGTCGCGATCGATTGTCGCGCCGCGCGCCTGCAGCTGACCGCGTGCTCGCGACGGCTGCGCGACCACGGGCGGCGCGCGGTGCTGACCAGGGCGCGGTCGCTGGCGCAGCTGGCGCGCGCCCCCGGCGAGCACGTGGCTCGCAACCGGCGCGCTCTGCACCAGCTGCTTCGCGAACTCCGGGCCAGCGCGCGACGCGCGGCGGCCCGCGGCGCTGAGCGAAACTCGATCCACACGACGGTGCTGCGCCGCGCGACCGAGCGTGCCCAGGGAGCCGACCGGACGCGGCGGGCGCGAGAGCTCGAGCGCCTGGAACTGGCGCTCGCCGCGCACGATCCGCAGCGGACGATGGCGCGCGGTTACGCGCTGGTCACCGACTTGGATGGCAATCCACTCGCCTCGGCGGCAGCGGCTCGCGATGCCGGCCGGATCGAATTGAGGTTCCACGACGGCCGCGTGCCCGCCCGAGTGCAGGAGCGATGAATGAGGCGCGCACCTACGAGTCGGCCGTCGCCCGGATCGAGGAGATCATCCGTCGCCTTGACTCGGGCGACGCGGGGCTGCGCGAGACGCTCGACCTCGTCGCCGAGGGCCGCGAGCTCGTGGAGTACTGTGCCGCCGAGCTCGACGCGGTTAGCAAGGGACTCGACGAGCTCAGACTCGAGGAGCTGGTCACCCGGCTGGAAGGAGCGCAGCGCGCGAATGAGCACCTTTGACCTGTTAGCCGAGCTGCCGCTGCGAGTCGAGGGCTACCAGCTCGAGGGCCTGGAGGCCGACGTCTCAAGCAACTTCAAACGCCTGTCGACCGTCGTCCACCTCTACGGCGACGGAGCCGACGGCGTCGGCGAGGACGTCGTCTACGAGCCCGAGGACCACGTCGCGCTCCAGCAGGCCGGACCGGTGCTCGATCTCAACGGCCACTACATGCTGACGGAGTTCTGCGAGCTGATCGACGGCCTCGATCTGTTCCCGGTCGAGCCCCAGCGCGACGTCTCGCGCCTGTATCGCCGCTGGACCTTCCACAGCGCGGCACTCGACCTCGCCCTACGTCAGGCCGGGATTCCTCTCCATGAGGCGCTGCGACTTCCACCTCACCCGCTGACGTTCGTCGTCTCGATGCGGCTCGGCGAGCCGGCGACGCTCGCGCCGCTTGAGCGCTGGCTGAAGGATTACCCGAGCCTGCGTTTCAAGCTCGACGCGACCAGTTCGTGGACACCGGAGCTGATCGAGGGGCTGGTCGCCACGGGGGCGGTCGACTCGGTCGACTTCAAAGCGCTCTACCACGGCACGATCGTTGATCAGAAACCTGATCCAGTGCTGTACCGGCGCGTCGTCGAGGCCTTCCCAACCGCTTGGCTCGAGGATCCGGATGTCGTCACGCCGGAGACAGCGGCCGAGCTCGAGCAGGTCCACGACCGGATCACGTGGGACGCTCCGATCCACTCGATCGAGGACATCGAGGCGCTCCCGTTCGCACCCCGGATGGTCAACATCAAGCCGTCGCGGATCGGCGGCCTGAGGAAGCTGTGCGACACCTACGACTACTGCGTCGACCGTGGGATCGGCGCCTATGGTGGCGGCCAGTTTGAGCTAGGGCCGGGTCGCGGTCAGGCCCAGTACCTCGGGTCGCTGTTTCACCCGGACACGCCGAACGACCTCGCTCCGGTCGCCTACAACGAACCAGATCCGCGACCGGGACTGCCGTCGAGTCCACTGGCGCCCGCGCCCGAGACAACCGGGTTTCGTTGGGCCGCGGCCTGACCGCTCGGTCTATTGCCGCGAGCCGAGGTCGAGTATCAGCTTGCCCTCGACCGCTCGCAGCTTGAGCCGCTCGAACGCCTCGTTGACGTCCTCGAGCGCCAGCACGCTGTCGACGCGGACACGGATCGAGCCGTCCGCCAGCGCGCGAAGTGCCTGCTCGAGCACGGGACGCAGCTCCTCGGGCCGAAGCTGCATGCCGCCGAAGCCGAGCAGGCTGAGCATCTTGCGATACAGCTGGCCCATGTCGAAGCTGACCTCGGCGCCGGCCGCTACGCCGAACGACACGATCCGTGCGCGCGCTGCCGTGGCGGCAACAACCGGCGCGACGAAGCCGCCGCCGAGCGGATCGAACACGACCGTCGGCTCGTACCCGGCGATCTGATTGCCGAGCTCGTCGGGCCCTGCGACGATCGCCCGCTCGGCGCCCTGCTCGACGATCGCCGCCGCCTTGTGCTCGGATCCGGTCTGCCAAATCAAGGGCTAACCGGGCGTCATCCCACTGAACGGTCACGTACTGTAAGCAGCCGGACAACCGCCCGGACCGGCCCCGTGCCGCGGCCACGAAATCAGGAGACCATTTGCAAGAGAGACTCGCAATCGCGGGTGCCGGCACGATCGCGTGCGGCCTCGCAGCAACCGCCGCGCGCCACGGTGAGGTCGTGCTCTGGGCGCGGTCG
>JBKQJQ010000254.1:0-5879 GCA_052147875.1 Solirubrobacteraceae bacterium
GGCTCAGATCGAGGTCATGCAGGATGCCCCGGATCCCGAGCATCGCGTGAATCGTCACGGCGAACAGGAAGCCCGACTCGAGCACGAAGATCACCGGGTTCGCGATGTAGCTCAGCACCTCGCCGTAGGTCCGAAGGCCGCCCTTCTGGTGCACGACGAAGTGCTGCGCGACGATGTGCATCGTCGCCAGCGCGACCAGGGCTATGCCGCTGCCGGCCGTCCAGCGCCACGCCCGCGCCGAGCGCCCGCGCCGGTATTCACGGGCGGCAGACCCGGCGACCGGCTGTTGTCCCTGAACGCCGATGGCGCTCATCACAACGCTCCCAAGATGTGGAGGGCGGCGAGGATCGCAGCCACGGTCGCGACCCCGCTCGCGGCCCACAACAGCACCCGCTCGCGGCTGACCGCGACGCCACTGCCGACAAGGACGACCCGAATCCCGTTGAGCCCGTGGAAGAGGACCGCAGCGATCAGCACCGCCTCGAGCGCAAGGAACCCCTTGGCGGTCACCAGGCTGAGGAAGCTGCTCCACGAAGAACGACCGATCAGCAGCATCGAGAGGACGCCGAGGTGGAGGTACAGGTAGAGCACGATCACCACCCCGGTCACGCGATGCAGCGCCAGGCCGCGTCCGCCGTGGCCGCGCCCGCGCGGGTCGAGCCAGCCGGTCTCGGTCGGGCCCGGTCCCTTGTGATGGATCGGACCCGGGAGCGCCCTGTCATCGGCGCCCGGAAGCTCATTCGTCCGGGATGCACTCATGGCTTGCCCTCCTTGTCGTCGTCGTTGCCGAAGATCAACTCGCGCCGCAGCGCCATGATCCGCTCGGCCGGGATCGCGTCCGCGGGGCAGGCCCGGGTGCACTCGAAGCCGACATGGCATCGCCAGACTCCTTCCGGGCGGCTCGCCCACTCCAGAACATCCTCGCGTCTGACTCCGCGCGGCTCCTCGAGCAGGCGCTCCGCGGCCGCCAGCGCGGCCGGACCAACGTACTCCTGAGACGTGGAGGCGACCGGACAAGCCGACAGGCATATCCCGCACTCGATGCAATCCTCCAGGCGCATGAAGTCGGCGCCGAGCGGAGCGGCGCGATGATGGTGGTGCAGCAGGACCTCCGCCCGATGAGCGTCCATCCGGTCGCCGTGCTGGACATCCGGTGGGGGCTCGCTCGAGCGGATGATCGGGTGCTCGTGGGGGAGGCGCGCGAAGAAGTGATCCATCTCGACCACCAGGTCGGTGAGGATTGGCAGGTTCGCGAGCGGCTCGACCGTGATCTGCGATCCGTGATCCTGGACCTGGCAGACGCAGGCGAGCTCCTCGCGCCCGTCCACCTGCATGCCGCAGCTGCCGCAGGAGGCGTGCAGGCACGAATGCCGCAGCGTCAGCGACGGATCGCGGTGGAGCTGGATCCAGCGCAGAGCGTCGAGAACGGTGGTGTGTGGACCGACCGGGACGTCGAACTCCTCGAAGTGCTCATCGCTGCCCCGCTCGTAGCGGTAGACCTGGAGCCGGCGGATGTCGACGTCGTCGCTCATGCCGCGTTCGCGGTGTAGTAGGCGGTGTGGGGGAGCAGGACCGTCTGCGCGGTTCGGCACGGCTCGTCGATCCCCAGCTTGCGGCAGACCACGTCGGCGCACAGCTCGGCCATCCCGCGCAGCGTGGTGGACTTGCCGCCGGTGATCGTCACGAAGCCCTCGATGCCCTCCAGCTCTCGGTGATCGAACGTCTGGAAGGTGCGAGACAGCTCACGTCCGGTGGCGGCCCCGGTGGATCCGACCAGCGGTCGTGCCGCCGCCCAGGCAGCCCGGCGGCCAGCCCGTCGAAGCGCCGGGATCAGCCGAGAGCCCTCCGAATACATGCGATCGACGTGGTCCTCGGGGACGGACAGGTCGTCGGGATCCTCAACTACCCACGAGGTTGTGCCAACAATTGACAGTCCCCGCTGCGGCACGACGATGTCGCCGTCGCCCGGCTTGTGCATCCGGTTGATCACCATGTTGCAAAACCGGCCGCGCAACGCGAGCAGCACGCCCGGGGAGGGTGCGATGGGCACACGCGCGCCGGCCATGGCGGCGACCTTTCCCGACCATGGTCCGGCGGCGTTGACGACCAGATCGGCGTGGATCTCACCCGTCTTGCCGGTGACGTGGTCGCGCACAGCGGCACCTGAAACGAGGCCATCGTGCACGAGCAGCCCCGTCACCTCCGTATAGGGCCGGATCACGGCCCCGTTGTGACGCGCGGTGGCGAAGAAACGCAGGATCAGCCGCATCGGATCGACGGTCGCGTCCGGGACTCGAACCGCGGCCTGGAGCTCGGGGTTCAGGTTCGGCTCGAGGCGCAGCGCCGCCTCGGGTGTCAGCTGCTGCGCGGGGATTCCGGCCGCAGTGCATCCCTCGATCAACGGCTGAAGGTACTCGAGGTCCTCGTCGCATACCGCCACGAACAGACCGTCGTTGCATTCGAATGAACCGGGAGCGATGCGCTTGAGGATCGCGTTCTCGCGAATGCACTCCACGCCGGCCTCGCGATCTCCGACGGCATAACGCGCGCCGCTGTGCAGCAACCCGTGGTGGCGGCCCGTCGTGCCGGAGGTGAGCTCACCACGCTCGATGAGGGTGACGCGAAGCCCGCGCAGGGCGAGGTCGTGAGCCAGGCCTCCGCCCGTGGCACCCCCGCCCACGATCAGCACGTGGTGGTCATGCCGACCGGACATCTGCGTGGCGTCCGGCATCAAGCTGATTCGGGCGGCCTGGGCACGGTCAGCACTGAGCAGGCCGCGTCGTGGAGCAACGCTTCGCCCGTCGTGCCGAGCAGCACTCTCGCGCTCGGACCCCATCGGCGTGAGCCGATCACGAGCAGGTCGACATCGTTTGAAAGCGCAAGCAAGGCGTCGGCAGGCCTGCCGGACAGCACCTCGGCGCTCGCGTTCGCCCCCAGGTTTCGAACCGCCGCCAGAGCCTGATCGTGGAGCCGCTGCTCCTCTTCGACGATCGTCTCGTGCCATTCGGTGGCAACCAAGCCGCCCAAGGCCGAGCGCACGAGCAACGGCACGCGGTCGTCGACGACGGAACGGACCGTCAGATCAGCGCCGCACGCCGCCGCGATCGCGCCGGCGAGGGCGAGCGCAGCCGTAGACTCAGGACCGCCGTCGTAGCCGACGCCGATCCTCCGAAACTGAATTGGCGGGCGAGCATGAATGCCGCGCGGCGCGACCGCGAGCGCGCAGTCGAAATGACACAGAAGCTGGCGGGTCCGCTTGCCGATCCGCACGTGACCCGGGGGCCCTTGACGGCTGGAGCCAACAACCAGCAGGTCTCTGTGATGGTGACTGACGACCCGGGACAGCGCGCGGGCGACCGAGAAATCGCGCTCCACGGCGATTCTTGCGCCTGGGGCGAGCGTATCGCGGAGGGTCCTGAGGGACCGCTCCTGGTGCTTGCGCAAGGTCGCGCCTTCCGGGATCACGATCAATGGATCCAGGTGTACGGCGACCAGCATCAGCTCAGCCCCGGTCGCCTCGACGATTGAGTTGGCGAGCGCGACAGCGTCCTCGCCTTCCGGGAACCCGTCGACCGCGGCTGCGATCCGCGAAATGCTGGGGCGATCCAGCCCATCGGCGTCGGGATCGGGATCGGATGTCAGCGGTCGCGGCATACCGTGCTGCGCGGAGGAGGACATTGCCCGACCTTCCCAATCTCGAGAACGAGCCTCATCAGGGATACGCGGTCTGTGGACTGCGGAAAAGTCCGGACTTCCGTCCAAGCTCACGTGCCGCCACCGCCGAGGTCGACGATGTCGCCGACCATCGCAGGCTCAGATCACGGCCCGGGTATGGCTCGGCGATCGCCCGAGTGTTCCCGTACATCGACTCGTATACGACCAGTGCATTCACTGCTGCTCCTTTTGCGGGCCATCGGGGCGGGCGCCGGTTCCTGCTGTGTGCGCACCGTCGAGCAACTCGTGAATCTGGTGGTAAAGGCGCATTCGGAGGTCCGTATGGAGATTCGGGTCGACGAGCACTGAGGTGAGCAGGTCGACCGGATGATGGTGGCGTTCAGCCGTCGCGCTCTCGCGCGCGGCGACACTGGGTTTCTGGCTCGTCTGCCGACGGGTGTCATGGAGCAGCGCCGTGAGCTCGCGCTGGAGGCGCATCCGGAGATCCGTGTGGAGATTGGGATCCACCAATACGGCACTGACAAGGTCGACAAGCTGTCTGTCGTCGTGCGTCAACCCTGATGCTTTGTCGAGCATGTCTTTACGATCAGATTCGCCCATCACGGTCAACTGCACCAGCCCCCCGACCCGCCGGCATCCGCAGCTCCTACTGACTCTGACCGGCACTCAGTCCGGATTGCTGGGTGCGATAGTCGCCGACGCGATGCGGCCTGGCGTGATACCGAACGCGCGGGGCTTCATCGTGTGGGCCATCAACTCGCGCCTTGACGCGCTCCCTGGGTCGGACTCACTCTGTTGTGAGTCCAGCCGGCGACCAGGCGCAGCTCTTCGAGCGGCCGCTCCTCGGCGACCTCCGGGGCGCCCTCGAAGACCAGACCCGACTCGCCGTCGATCGAGATCAGGTCGCCTTCGGCAAGCGTGCGCGCTCCTAGCCGCACGGTCCGCGCCTTGAGGTCGAGCGAAAGGTCACGGCACCCGACGAGACACGGCTTACCGAGTTCGCGGGCGACGACGGCCGCGTGCGAAGTGCGCCCACCCGCCCCCGTCAGCACCCCCGCCGCCAGCGCGACCGCAGCGACGTCCTCGGTCGCGGCGTCGGGACGGACGAGAACCGGCGGCGTCCCACCCTGCGCGAGGCGCTCCACTGCCGCGCGGTCGAGCGCCAGCGGCCCGCTGGCGACGCCGACGCTGGCCGGAATGGCCCGACAGAGCGCCTCCGAGCCGTTGGCGGTCGTGACGCGGACGCGCCGGATGGCATCGAGGTCGACCCCGTCGAGCCGCGTCAACGCGTCGGCCGGCGTGATCAGGCCTTCCTGGACCTGATCGGTCGCGATCCGCAGCGCCGCCCATGGCGTCCGTTTGGCCGTGCGTGTTTGCAACAGGAACAGCTCGCCCTCCTGCACCGTCAGCTCGAACTCCTGGGCGTCGCCGAACTCCGCCTCCAGGCGTGGGCACACGCGCTCGACCTCGGCGAGCAGCTCCGGGGCGGTGGTCGCAAGGTCACCCGTCCCCTCCGCCGTCTGCCGGCCGGCGACGATGTCCTCCCCCTGGGCGTCGAGTACGAAGTCCATGTAGAGGCGACGCTCGCCCACCGCCGGGTCGCGCGTGAACCCGACGCCAGCACCCGAGACGCCACCGGCATTTCCGAACACCATCCGCTGCAGGATGACGGCCGTCCCCAGGTCGTCAGCGATCCCGTGCAGGCGGCGGTACTCGCGTGCCTTGGGCGCATCCCACGACTCGACGACGGCGGTCGTGGCCGCCACCAGCTGGTCAAACGGGTTCTGTGGGAACGCCGCGCCGGTCAGCTCCGCATAGCGGTCGAGATGCCCGCGGACGAGCTCCCTGAGCGTCGCCGATGGGAGCTGTCGCGGGCTGGTGACGCCGGCGCTCGTCAACGCGTTGGATACCGCGCGTTCGAACGGCTCCCGCGGCCGGCCTTTGACCGCTGCTGAGAACGATTCGATCAGCCGCCGGTATGAGTCCCAGGCCAGTCGCGGGTTGCCGGTCAGCGCGATGACCCCACGGGCCGTGGCATCGCACATGCCGACATCAAGGACCGTCTCGAGCATCCCCGGCATCGATACCGGAGCGCCCGAGCGCACCGATAGCAGCAGCGGTCGGCGGGAGCTCCCCAGCCGCAGACCGGCCCGTCGCTCCAGCGCCTCGACCGCGGCCCGCACCGTCTCGAACGCTTCCGTGTC
>JBKQJQ010000255.1:0-7226 GCA_052147875.1 Solirubrobacteraceae bacterium
GCGCGTGCGACCGACGTCTCGGACGCCTCGGGCACGCTGTTGCTCGACGTCCGGGCGCGGCGCTGGAGCCCCGAGGTGCTTGACGCGCTTGAGCTCGACGCCAACTGGCTGCCGGAGGTGCTCGAGAGCCCGGTGGTCTCCGGCATGACCTCTGCCGGGGTGCCAGTGGCCGCCGGGGCCGGAGATCAGGCAGCTGGCGCGGTCGGCGTCGGGGTTGTTGCGCCCGGGCCGCTGTCGGTCGTGCTCGGGACCTCGGGGGTCGTGTTCGCCGCCAGCGATCAGTTCGTGTTCGACCCGCTCGCCCGCCTGCACTCGTTCTGCCACGCGAGCCCGTCGGCCTGGCACGTGATGGGAGTGATGCTGTCCGCCGCCGGCTCGCTGGGCTGGGCCCGTGACGTGCTCGCCCCAGGGGTGGCGTTCGATCAGCTGCTGGCGGGAGCCGAAGGCTGGGCTCCCGGCGCCGAGGGTCTGACGTTCCTGCCCTATCTCGCCGGCGAGCGGACCCCGCATCCCGACCCCGATGCCCGCGGGGCATTCGTCGGCCTCAGCCTGCGCCATGACCGCGCTGCGCTCGTCCGTGCGGTGCTCGAGGGGGTCGCGTTCGGCCTTCGCGACTGCCTCGATCTGGTCACCGAGCTTGGAATACCGGCCACCGTCGGGCGCGTCTCCGGTGGCGGCGCTCGCAGCGAACTGTGGCTGCAGATCGTGGCGTCGGCGCTCGAGCTCCCGCTCGAGCGGGTCGCGGTCGAGGAGGGCGCCGCGTACGGCGCCGCGCTGCTGGGCGGGGTCGCAGCCGGGGTTTGGAACGACGTCGACGCGGCCGTTGCGGCCACGGTCCGGACCCGGGCCCGGATCGAGCCGGTCGAGGCGTGGATCGAGCCCTACCGCGAGGCGCGCGAGCGCTTCAGGGCGCTCTATCCGGCGCTCAACTGAGGTGGGCGCCCGGCCCGGGCGCGACCGCCACGGCGTCGCCGGGCGGCGCTTTGCCCGGCGCCATCAGCCCCAGCACATGGCCGCCGAACCCACCTCCGACGATCCGGGCGCCGATCGCGCCGGCGTCCCGAAGCCGCGCGACGGTTGCCTCGACGGCGGGCGTCGAGACCTCGAAGCAGTCGCGCAGGCTTGCGTGCGACGCGTTCAACAGCTCCCCAACTTGGACGAGGTCCCGGTGGCGGAGCGCGGCGACCGTTTCCTGCACGCGTTCGTTCTCGGTGATCACGTGGCGGGCACGGGCAGCGAGCGGGCCGGGAAGCTGCGCGGCCATCTCGAGCGTCACGTCTCGCAGGCTGGCCACACCCAGCAGCTCGCAGGCTCGGATGCACTCCGCGCGCCTGATGTTGTACCCGCCGGCGGCGTTGGCGTGGCGCTCACCGGAGTCGAGCGTGACCAGCACGTAGTCGCCGAGGTCGAGCTCGATCGGGCTCACCGCCAGCGAGCGGAAGTCGATCCGCAGCGCGCGGTCGCGCTCGCCGCACAGCGACGCGATCTGATCGAGCAGGCCGGTGCGAGCGCCCACCCACTCGTTCTCGACCCGTGAGCAGATGCGGGCCAGCTCGATCCGGTCCGGGGCCGGCGCGTCGGCCAGCGCGAGCAGCGCCAGGCAGAGGGCGACTTCGAGCGCCGCCGAGGATGACAGCCCGGAACCGCGCGGCACGGTGCCGGTGATCTCGAGCCTGCAGCCGACCAGCTCGAACCCCTCCGTCGATAGTTCGGCGACCGCGCCGCGCGCAAAACCCCGCCAGCCGCGCGCCGGCGGGGGTGCGGCGAGCTCGAACGAGTCGCGCGCGTCGAGGTCGGATGCGATCACGTCCACGATGCCCGCCGGCGCCCGCCGCCCGCTCACCGTCACGCCCTGGCCGATCGCAAACGGCAGCGCGAGACCGTCGTTGTAGTCGGTGTGCTCACCGATCAGGTTCACCCGTCCGGGGGCGAATGCGGTCACGCCTTCCGGCACGCTGTACTCTCCCTCGCCATGATCGGCGACATTGTCCAGCCCACCCACCTGCTCCTGATCCTGATCGTCGCGCTCGTCGTGCTGGGACCAAAGCGCCTGCCCGAAGTCGGGCGCGCGGTGGGTCGCAGCATCCATGACTTCAAGGGCGCGGTCAACGGCGAACACCGGGACGAGACCGCACCGGTCCTCAACGAAGTCACCACACCTGCGAGCGAGCCAGACAAGGTCGCCTGAGCCCGGCTGCAGGCGCGCGATGCCGGTGCAATGGGGAATCCTGTCCACCGCTCGCATCAACGACAAGTTCATCGTCGGCTGCGCCCAGTCCGAGCTGGTCACGATCAGCGCGGTCGCGAGCCGCGACGCCGGGCGGGCCCGCTCGTATGCCGACGAGCGCGGGATCGAGCGCGCGCACGGGTCCTACGACGCGCTGCTCGCCGATCCGGAGGTCGAGGCGGTCTACATCTCGCTCCCCAATTCGATGCATATCGATTGGACTCAGCGGGCGCTCCGAGCCGGCAAGCACGTCCTGTGCGAGAAGCCACTCAGCCGCCACCCGGACCAGGTGGAGGCTGCCTTCGAGCTCGCCGAGCGCGAGGGGCTGCTGCTAACGGAGGCGTTCATGTACCGCCACAACCCCCAGACGCAGCGCCTGAGGGAGCTGGTCGCAACGGGCGCAATCGGTCGGCTTCGGATAGTGCGGGCGGCGTTCAGCTTCGCGATCGCGGGCGATTCGGACGTCCGGCTTGCCGCCTCGCTGGACGGAGGCGCGCTGATGGACGTCGGCTGCTATTGCGTGAGCACCGCGCGGCTGCTGGCGGGCGAGCCGCTGCGGGTGGCCGCGCAGCAGGTGGTCGGCGGCGACGGCGTCGATGTCATGTTCGTGGGCACGATGAGCTTCGCGGATGAGGTCGTGGCGCATTTCGACGCGGGGTTCAGCCTCGCCGCCCGCGACGAGTTCGAGGCTGTAGGCGATCGGGGCACGCTGTTCCTCGACGACCCGTGGCACTGCCGCGTGCCGGTGATCGAGCTGCGCACCGGCGACTCGGTCAAGCGGATCGAGCTGCCGCGGGTCGATTCCTACATGCTCGAGGCCGAGAACCTGTCGCGGGCGATCCGGGGCGAGGCCGCGCCGCTGCTGGGTCGCGACGACGCGGTCGGCCAGGCGGTCGCGATCGATGCGCTGTACCGCGCTGCCGCGGACAGTGGATTGGTGGCCAGCAGTGGCGAGTGACAAATACCAGCGCCGGATGGCGTCCAACGAGGCCGTGTTCCGCGAGGTCAACGAGGGCATCGAGCGCGGCCAGTGGCCCGGCGACGAGGCAAAGCCGGTGGGCTTCCGGTGCGAGTGCGCCCGCCTCGGCTGCAACCTGCTCGTCGAGCTGAAGCTGGCCGACTATGAGCGGGTTCGCTCAGACCCCCGCCACTTCCTGATGATCCCCGGACACGAGCTGTCGGAGGTCGAGTCGGTCGTCAGGCGCGAGCCGACCTACGTCGTAGTCGAGAAGCGTGACGAGGCCGGGGAACGCTCGGAGCAGAGCGACCCGCGCCGCTGACGCGCTCGTACACGCGGCTGACGCGTCCGTACCAGCGCGGCTGACGCGCTCAGGCCGGCGATTGGCGGAACGACCGCAGACGGTGTGAACCCAGCCACTCCGACTTGCGCGAGCCGGCGCCGCGCTCGCGTTCGTGCTCTGCATCGCCGACGTTGAAGCGCATTCGCACCTCGGTTCCACCCCCGGCCCGCGGCACGATCGCGAGCTCATCGGACACCTGCGCGATCAGCCCGAGGCCGAGCCCGAGGCCTGGGCGGTCGGCGCGCGGCTCCATCCCGCAGCCGTCGTCGGCAATCAGCACCCAGAGCTCGTCTGAAACGAGCGCCGCCGTCAGCTGGATGTCACCCGTCCGACCACGGTAGGCATGGACAACCGCGTTGGTGACGGCCTCGGAGCAGGCCAGGCGAACGGCATCGACCTGCGGCTGGTCGGCCCCAGCCGCGAGCGCAAACTCCCGCAGGGCAGTGCGCGCCAGTGACACGGACTCCGGCTCGGCCCTGAATGTGAGGCTGAGCGTCTTGACGGCATCTTGCATCTACAGTTGCTTTACCCGCACACCGCGGACGCTACGCGCCCTCCGTGGTTCGGCGAGCCGATCTGCGCTTCTGGTGCGCACAAAAACTGCGCATCGATGCTGGTAGATCGCCCGGCCGATCCGGGGGAGCCGCAGCCACGCGACCGCCCGCGGCCCGCCCAGCGAAGCCCGCCGAGCCGCGCGCTTGCGCAGCCAAGCCGTGGGGCGTAGCCTCGAACTGCGGCCCCGGGCAGCGACGGAAGGGCCGCTTTGAGGACTTCGACGAGGAGTAGGCGCGAATGCCAAACAGAAGTCAATCTGGAGCCCGCTCCACCGGCGACAAGCGTTCGCCGTCCGCTGACTCGGCGGACGACAAGCGTTCGCCGTCCGCTGACTCGGCCGACGACAAGCGTTCGCCGTCTGCCGGGGGCGGCGGCAAGCCCCCACCATCCCCCGACGACCAGGTTCGCGCGCTGTACGAGCAGATGGAGTCCGGCAGCGCGAAGGCATTCGACGAGTACGTCTCGAAACCCAGCTTCGGTTCGCTGCTGGCACACAGCGCCGAGAACGTGGCCGCGTTGTCGCGCATGGGCTCTGACTTCGCCGACCTCGTGCTGCGGAACATGAGGCTCGCGGGGCGCGCAGACATCACGCGCCTCGCACGCCAGCTCCAGCGGAGTGAGGACAAGCTCGAGCGGGTGCTCCAGGAGGTCGAGCAGCTGCGCGACGAGCTCGGCGATCGGGCCGGCTCGCGGCAATCGAACGGTCGCGACCCGAAAGCAGGCGGCCGGCCCAAGGCCGAGCGTTGAGCACTGCGCAACGAATCGTTCGTTCGCCGCTGAACGCGTTCGAGTTCGCAAACATCCTGCTGACCACGGACGATGCCGTCGTCGGTGCGACCCCGCGTGATGTGGTGTGGACGCACCGTCAGACGACGCTCTATCGCTACCGGTCCGACGAGCGGCAGTATCCGGTCCCGCTGCTGCTGGTGTTCGCGCTCATCAACCGGCCGCAGATCTTCGACCTGCGCCCGGGCAGCTCGCTGATCGAGTACCTGCTCGGCGAGGGCTTCGACGTGTTCCTGGTCGATTGGGGCTCGCCCGACGAGGAGGACGCCGAGATGGGGCTCGACGAATACGTCTGCGACGAGCTGCACTGGGCGATCCGCGAGACACTGCGAGCCAGCGGCGCCGATGAGCTGTCGTTGATGGGATGGTGCATCGGCGCGACGCTGTGCGCGATGTACTGCGGGCTGGACGAGATCCCGTCGACCGGTGCCAGATCGTTCGGCACGCCCGCCGCGGTCCGCAATCTGGCGCTGCTGACGATGCCGGTCGACGCGCGCGGCTCGACCTACGCGAAGTGGATCGGCAACCCCGAGTTCGATGTCGAGCGCGTCGCCGAGCAGTGGCGAGTCGTGCCGGGAAGCGCGGTCGACTTCGCCAACAAGATGCTCAAGCCGGTGACCAACTTCGTCACCACTTATCGGCGCCTTTGGCAGGGGGTCGAGGACGGGACCACCCGCCGCGAGGCCTACCAGCCGATGGCTAAGTGGGTGGCCGACAACCCGGCCTTCCCGGGGCGCGCCTGGTCGCAGTGGATCCGGATGATGTACCGCGACGGAACGCTCGTTTCCGGGACGGCTCGGCTGCGTGGACGGCGCGTCGATCTCGGCCGCATCGACCAGAACCTGCTGGTCGTGACCGCCGGTGCCGACCACATCGCACCGCGGCCGGGAACGATGCCCGTGTTCGATCTCGTCAACAGCGAGGACGTGACCCACATCGATCGACCCGGCGGCCACATCGGTCTGATCGCCGGCTCGGCCGCACGCAAGGAGATCTGGCCGGAGATGGCCCATTGGCTCGCCGAGCGATCCGAACGTTGAGCACCTATGACTGCAGGCCCACGAGTGAGGAGAGGACATGAGCACAGACACAACCACTGAGCCGCTCGACATCTCCGGCGGCGTACGACGGCCACGGATGCACGGCCGCGTGGTCTTCGTGACCGGCGGCACGCGCGGCATCGGAGCCGCGATCTCGAGGAGCTTCGGCGCCCAGGGCGCGGTCGTCGCAGCCGGCTACGGCCGTGACGCCGAGCACGCGGCGCAGTTCCTATCCGAACTCGAGGAGGGCAAGATCAAAGCGAGCGTCCACCGGGGCAATGTCGGCTCGGCCGAGGACTGCCGGCGGACGGTCACCGAGGTGATCGACCGCCATGGCCGCCTCGACGTGCTGGTCAACAACGCCGGGATCACGATCGACAAGACGGTCCTGAAGATGAGCGATGAGGACTGGTACCGGGTGATCGCCGTCAACCTGTCGGGCGCGTTCTTCATGTCGCAGGCGGTGCTGCCGCACATGATCGACCGCGGCTCGGGCCGGATCATCAACATCTCGTCGATCATCGGCGAGACGGGCAACATCGGTCAGGCGAACTACGCCGCGTCGAAATCGGGGCTGTTCGGGCTCACCAAGACGCTCGCCCGCGAGGCGGCGTTCCAACTCCAGCGCGCCGGCAAGCTGACCGATGACTCGATCGGGGTGACCGTCAACACGGTCGCGCCGGGCTTCGTCGCGACCGAGATGCTCGAGCACATACCAGACAAGGTGCTCGACAGGATCAAGGCCCAGATTCCGCTGGGGCGCCTGGGTCGGCCCGACGAGATCGCCCGCGTGGTCCACTTCCTCGCCGCGGACCAGTCGTCGTACATCACCGGCGCGGTATGGGGCGTGAACGGCGGCCAGGACATGTAGCCAGCCGGCTAGCCCGGACGCGCTCAGGCGTGGGTGGGCCTGCGCGGTGATGGGCCGGCCCGGCTGATTCCACCCCCGTATGAGGAAACGTGAGGTCAAACGCACCCGCGCTGAATCACCTCCCAAAACCCTCGCTATGCGGGGGAAACGTGAGGTCAAACGCCACCCGCGCCCAATCACCTCCCAAAACCCTCGTTATACGGGGGAAACGTGAGGTCCTTTGGTCGTGCTCGCATCTATATTCAGCCGTGATGGCTAATCGTTCCGCGGCCGCCCTCGGCGAGATCATCCGCCAGCAGCGAGAGCTTGCGGAGCTCTCGATGCGCCAGTTCGCCGAGTTGGCGGGGATCTCGAACCCGTACCTGTCTCAGATCGAGCGCGGCCTGCGCGCGCCGTCGCAGAGCGTGCTCGACGGCATCGCGGGCGCCCTGAAGGTGTCTGCCGAC
>JBKQJQ010000256.1:0-9071 GCA_052147875.1 Solirubrobacteraceae bacterium
CTGTGAGGCGGGGATCAGCAGAGGTCGTGCTGGTGGTTGTCGTGATGTTGTGCGGGCTCGTCGGCGTCGCGCGAGCCGATCGCGCATTCACGCCCAGGTTCAGCACCAACGCGAGCGGTGACATCGCGATCGTCGGCAACACGCTCGAGACATGCCCAAGCTCAGCCGCCGACTGCGCCAACGCACGTGCGGGGCTCGGCACCGTGCTCGACAACAACAGCTTCGCGATGGAGCGGGTGAACGTAGACCCGACGATGCTCGACTCTTCCTCGGCTCGGCTGACGCTGCCGACCGGCGCCCGAGTACTGTTCGCCGGGCTGTACTACGGCGGGCGTACGACCGCTGGCACGCGCGGCAAGGCGGCGCCGGACGCGTCGCTCGCGGGCCTGCGCAAGGTCGATCTCAGGGTCCCCGGAGGCGCTGGCTTCTCGCACCTGACCGGCGAGGTCGACCAGAGCACCGACGTCACCGGCGCATACGGCGGGTTCGTCGACGTCACAGCGCTCGTACAGCGCGGCGGGTCAGGGGAGTACACGGTCGCCAACGTCCAGTCGGCAACCGGGGAGGATCGCTATGCGGGCTGGGCGCTCGTTGTCGCCTACGAGGCGCCGGGCGATCCGCCGCGCAACCTGACGGTGTTCGACGGACTTCAGTCGGTCACCCAGAGCAAGCGTGCGCTGACGATTCCGGTCAGCGGCTTTCAGACGCCGCTCAGCGGACCGGTACGCACGAGGCTCGGGTTCGTCGCCTATGAGGGCGATCGTGGCTTGACGGGCGATGGCGCGACGCTCGACGGCAAGGCGATCACTGATCCGCTCAACCCGGCAAACAACCTCTTCAACAGCGTGATCTCCGTCGATGGCAAGAGCTTCACGGACAAGACGCCCGACTACATCAACCAGCTCGGTTTCGACGCCAAGCTGATCCGGATCGACGGGGTACTGGCCAACGGTGCGACCAGCGCAAGCATCGCGCTGCGGACCAGCAGCGATCAATATCTCCCGCAGGTTGTCACGTTCGCGACTGACCTGTACGCGCCCGTGATCCACGCCACCAAGACCGTCGAGAACCTGACCCACCCTGATGGCCCGACGGGTCCCGGGGACAGGCTGCGTTACACGGTCGCCTACAAGAACGACGGTCTCGAGGCAGCGACGAACTTCGTCGCCGTCGACGATCTGCCGGCCGATACGACCTACCAGCCCGGCTCGCTGCGGATCGTCGGTATCCCCGCAGCCGAAGCCACGCCGACTGACCTGCCCGGCGACGACCTGGGGGAATACGACCCGGCCCAACACGCGGTCCGCTTCTATCTGGGCAGCGGCGCATCACCGGACCACGGCGGTGTACTGGCGGTCGCCGGTGCGCCGGGCGACCAGGCCCAGATCAGCTTCGAGGTACGCGTCGACGACACGCTGCCCGCCGAGCGCGAGATCAGGAATGTCGCGCAGGCGACGTTCATCGCGCCCACGCTCGGCACGCAGCTCAGCGCGCTCAGCTCGGAGGCGACGTTGCTCGCGACGCCGGGGCCGATGAGCTCTGAGCCGGCCGACCTGGCGCTCGCGCAGAGCGAGACCGTGGCGCCCGCCGCGTCCGGCGATGACGGCGTCGATGACCAGATAACGATCCAGAACAACGGGCCCGGCGACGCCACCGATGTCTTGCTTGACGATCTCGTGCCGGCAGACGCCACCGTGGAGTCCGCGACCGTCGATCAGGGATCGTGCACCGTCAGCTCTACGGAAGTCATGTGCGATGTGTCGCGGCTCGACGCCGGAGGGTCGGCGACGGCAGACGTGGTGATCCTCGAGCCGGCCGGCGATGCGGTCGCCGGGTCACTCGACGAGGCCACAGTCTCCGCCTCTCAGTTTGATCCGACGCCCGTCAACGACAGCACTGCCGTGATCGCACCGATGCCGCCGCCGGCGGGCCCGATCGTCCCGACCGCCGACCTCGACATATCCGATCAGCAGAGCGCGCAGGAGGTGGCACTCGGCGCAACGCTGACCGAGACGATCAAGGTCGTCAACGACGGGCCGGACGCCGCCACCGGCGTCGATCTGACCGACGCGCTGACCGGCGCGGCGCAGCTCGTCGACCTGCACCCGGGCACCGCAACCTGTAGCTCGGAGGCGCCCCTGAACTGCACGTTCGCGAGGATCCCGTCCGGCGCGAGCGAGGAAATCGAGCTGACGCTTCGGCCGCTGAGCCCAGGCCTGCTGACCGACGCTGCGACCGTGAGCGCGGATGAGCTCGACCCGGACTACGCCAACAACACGACGCGGATCGCCACCACGGTGCGGCCTCGGAGGACCGCGGCGAGGGTGCGGATCGTGCCGATCGAGCCGCTCACGACCCCCGGACACACGGTCGGGTTCGTGGTCACGATCGCGGCCGCCCCGCGCACACCTGCGGTTCTACCGGCCGTCTGCGTGACGCTGCCCAAGCGACTTCGCCTGCTTGCCGCCGCCGGGGCGACCGTCGACGGACGCCGCGTCTGTTGGGCCCGAGCCGATCTGGTCTCCGGCCAGCCGCGGAGCTTCGAGCTGCGGGCGACAGTCGGGCCGCCACCGTCGGGCGCCTCACTGACGGTCACAGCGCGGCTGGCAGGGATGAACTTCGATCCGCGTGAGGCCGCCGCGGTCGTCCAGGTGCTGCCCCACTTCGTGGCCTGCCCGTCGAGTGTCCCCACCGCTCCACGCGCGCGGATCGCCTGCTGACCGGCTCGCTCGGTCAGCGCATACCGGTCATCGCGTGCATCGCTGCCTGACTCCCGGGGATCGTGAGCGCCGGCACGCTCGACGGGGCGAGCGCGACTCCGATCGCCAGCGCGAGCAGCACCACGGTCGCGACCAGCACCCCCGTGCGGGCGTGTGCCACCAGCTTCTGGACGGCGATCACAACCGTGATCAGCGCCATCCACACGAGGCTCATCTCGCCGAGCGCGAACAGGGCAACCATCAGCCCTAGACAGCATCCGAGGCACCAACCGCCGTGCTTGAGCCCGAGCCGGACGGCGTCGACCGAGCCGCCAGAGCGAGCTCGAGTCACGAACGCCGACCGGCAGCTCCCCAGGCAGCGTCGCTTGAACGCGGTCAGCTCATAACCGGCCGCGACCAGCAGCACCGCGGCGGCGGCCCACCGGCCGTCCTGGTTCCAGGCGAGCGTCGGCCCGGCGACCCAACGGCCCGCCTCAAGAACTCCGTAGGCCACAAGCCCGGCCGCTGCCCAGACCACGAGATAACCGGCGACGAACCACCCGCGCCCGCGGCTTGCCAGCACCGCCGGCATCGCAGACGGCAGCATCATCGCGACCATCATCACCGTCCAGGTGGTGATGTAGAAGCCAAGGCCGCCCGGGCTCGTAGCCGGGCCGGCGTCCATCCCGGCCATCCGGACGGCTGTCACCACCCACGCGCCGGCCGTCGCGAGCAGCACGATCGCGATCGTCAGCGACCGGTCGCCGTCCTGGGTCAAGTCGGGGTGCATCGAGTCGGACCTCCTACAGCGGTCGCGTGAAATTGTCACGGGCGCGGTCCACCGCAGTCCGCGCGTGACAGCCATCGAGGTGGTCGTTGACGAGTCCCATCGCCTGCATGAACGCGTACACCGTAGTCGGCCCGACGAAGCGCCAGCCGCGCCGTTTGAGGTCCTTGGCGAGCGCCTTGGATTCGGCGCTCATGGCCAGCTCGAGCAGCCCGGCCCGGTCCAACCGCCCGGACCGCGGTTGCGGCTCGAATTCCCACACGTAGCCGGCCAGCGCCCCCCGCTCGCTCACC
The DNA here is from genome assembly GCA_052147875.1 of Solirubrobacteraceae bacterium. Lineage (GTDB taxonomy): Bacteria > Actinomycetota > Thermoleophilia > Solirubrobacterales > Solirubrobacteraceae > Palsa-465. The sequence continues at coordinate 3,780 of JBKQJQ010000256.1, forward strand.
AGCGCCCGCGCCCGGCGGGCGTTGTTGATCACGGCCTCGATCTTGCCGCGGTGGCGGACGATCGACGCATCGGCCAGCAGACGCTCGACGTCGCGGTCGTCGAATTCGGCGACCCGTTCGAGCGCGAAGCCTTCGAAGGCACGCCGGAACGCCTCGCGCTTGCGAAGAATCGTCAACCACGAGAGCCCTGCCTGGAAGCCTTCGAGGCTCAGCTTCTCGAACAGCCGCACGTCGTCGGCGACGGGAAAGCCCCACTCGGTGTCGTGGTAGGCGCGGTACTCGGGCGCCGAATCGGCCCACCAGCAGCGCGCGACGCCGTCGTCACCGACGACGATCCCGTTCTCAGCATCCGCGCCCATCCGCGCAAGTCTCGCACTCGCGCATGGCGCCCAGCGGACCCCGGAGGGCACGGACAGACTCGTTCCGCGAGACTAGGATCGCCGGCTAGTGATTGAGGAGGTCGACGTGGTCGATGAGGCGAGGCTGGAGGATGGCGTTCCCGTCACGGCGGGGTGGTTCGTCGTCAATGCTCGGGATGCGCGCTGGATGCACGACGACATGCGCGCCCGTTGCCGCTTCGGGGGCCAGGGCGAGGCGCACTTCGACGATCTCGGCGTTGGCCTCTACTGGCTGTCACCCGGCAAGCCGATGGCGCTCTATCACCACGAGGCGGGCCAGGAGGACTTCCTCGTGCTCCGCGGGCGCTGCATGCTGATCGTCGAAGGCCAGGAGCGGGCACTCGCCGCGTGGGACTTCGTCCACTGCCCACCGCGAACGGCCCACACGATCGTCGGCGGTGGCACGGAGCCGGCGCTCGTGCTCGCGGTCGGAGCGCGCAAGCAGAAGGGGAGCGCCCGCTATCCGTTCGAACCGGCCGCGGCGCTCCACCACGCCGGTGTGCCGGACGAGCAGACGTCCGCCGACGACGTCTACGCCGGTTTTGGGGAGCCTCGGCCGGGCCCGCCGCCGCCGTTGCGCTAACGGTTTACCCCGCACAGACCGATGAAGAAGCGTGTGCCCGCGTCATCGCATCAGGCGCTGGGCAATTTGTGATGGGATGAGGAACAAAGGTAGGAGAAGCGCCAGCTTGTCGGCGAATGGATTCGACTACGGGGGGTAGGGGGCGGTGCAGAGATGACTACGTGGGCGCTGAGCTTGGAGAGCGAGTCCGTCGAACTCGACGGGACGCTTGACCTGACCGTTGGGCCGCTGCTGGGCGCCGTGCGGCGCCTCGATCGCAGCTGGATCGAAGTCGAGCTGTCGGATTCGGAGTTCGCCCCGCGGGTGACCGTCTCGGACCTTGTGGCAATGCCGACCGCGACCCAGTTCGTGGTCGGGATCATTGAGGCGGTCACGCGTCGGGTTGACGAGGCCGCCCGCGCGGTACGAGCTCGGCGCGCTGGCGATCAGGGCCCGATCGACGTCCGGATCATGCCGATCGGCGCATTCACGGCCGGCGAGGCCGGAGCGCCGGGGACGTTCACGCGGGGGGCCTCCTCATACCCCCACATCGGGGACGCATGCCACCTGATCGACGGTCAGCCGCTGCACGCCTTCATGCAGATCCTGGCCGAGGAGGTCGCTCCCGGACAGCGTCTGGCGCTAGGGCGGTACGTGGGCGGCAATGGCGCGGTTGCGGTTGCGGACGGCAACCGGCTGTTCCAGCGTCACCTGGCACTGCTTGGCAGCACCGGCTCGGGCAAGAGCTGGGCGGTTGCGTTGATGCTCGAGCGTGCCGCGCGGCTCCCGCACGCGAATCTGATCGTGTTCGATCTGCACGGCGAATACACCCCGCTGACCGAGAGCGTCAACGGGCTCGATCCGGTGGCGCGCGGGTTGCGGATCGCGGGCCCGGGCGACGTCGGCCAGACGAGCGAGGAGCTGCTCTACCTGCCCTACTGGCTGCTGCGGCGCGACGAGCTGATGACGCTCGTGCTCAACGACAACGACCCGTACGTTCCGGACCAGATCCTCCGCTTCACGGAGCACGTGCAGACGCTCAAGCAGATCTCGCTGATCGACGCGGGCCACGAGGACGCCATCACCAGGTTCACTGTCGATTCGCCGATCCCATACCGGCTCGACAGCCTGGTCCGGATGCTCGAACAGGACAACACGGAGAAGATCCCGCAGCATCCGAGCAACCGCGTCGAGCTCGGTCCGTACTACGGGAAGCTGACCGGATTCATGGCGCGGCTGCTCGCCAGGACCCAGGATCCGCGGTTCGGGTTCATCTTCGACGCTCCGCCTGAGACGCTGAGCTACGAGTGGCTGACTGACACCGCCGCGACGCTGCTCCAGTCCGGGCCCGGCAAAACCGGTATCAAGATCATCGACCTGTCTCAGGTCCCGAGCGCCGCGCTTCCGATCGTGATCGGCGCGCTGGCGCGGTTCGTATACGACGTGCAGTTCTGGATGCAGCCCGAGCGCCGGGTGCCGATCTCACTCGTCTGCGACGAGGCGCATCTGTACCTGCCCGCACGCGAGGATCGCGCTCCGGTCCACCAGGCGGCTTTGACGGCGTTCGAGGCGATCGCCAAGGAGGGTCGTAAGTACGGCGTGGGTCTGCTGGTCGTCAGCCAGCGACCAAGCGACGTCAGCAAGACGATCCTCAGCCAGTGCAACAACTTCATCGTCATGCGGGTCGCCAACGATCAGGACCAGGCGATGATCGAGCGGCTCGCGCCCGAGATGGTGTCGGGCGTGAAGGGTGTGCTGCCGGTGCTCGACGTCGGCGAGGCGGTCGTGATCGGCGATGCGCTGATGCTGACAAGCAGGATCAGGTTCGACACGCCGCGCCTGAAGCCGAGCAGCGCCACCCAGCGATACTGGTCGATGTGGACCGAGCAGCCGTCAAGCCGGGACGCGATCAACGCAGGCGTCGAAGCGCTGCGCAACCAACTCCGCAGAGACTCTCACTGACGCCCCGCTGGAGAACCACGGGGTGGCCCCGATGTTCCCTCTTTGCGCAGAAACGGCTGGCCGGGCAGGTATCTTCCTCCGCCTGCCTCGGTTGATCACGAATTCGACGTGTAGAGCTGTGGGGCGATGAGCCCGGCTTCCTCGCGTGTCGCACGCGGTCCCGGCCTGGGGCCGTTCCTGGGCGAGGCGCGCTGGGGGCTCGAACTCGCCGCGCTGGTTGCCGACACCGGCCTGCGCCCGCCGCGCCGCCAGCCGGGCGCGCCGCCGGTGCTGCTGATCCCGGGCTTCATGGCCGGCGACGCCTCGCTGCTGGTGCTGCGCTCCTGGCTGCGCTTGCGCGGCCACTCGGTTGCGATGAGCGGGATCCGCCTGAACGTCGATTGCGCGGAACGCGCGATGGGCCGCCTGACGGAGCTGTTGCACGAGTTCGCGGCGACGAAATCGGGACCGACGATCGTGATCGGCCAGAGCCGCGGTGGGACGCTCGCGCGGTGCCTTGCCGTCCGCGAGCCCGAGCTCGTCGCGGGGCTCGTGACGCTCGGTTCGCCGGTGCTGGACCAGCTGGCGGTGTCACCTCCGGTGCTGCGCGTCGTGCGCTCCGTCGCGTTGTTGGCCGAGCTTGGCATGCCCGGGACCTTCTCCCGCAGCTGCGCCGACGGCGCCTGCTGCGCCGACTTCCGCCGCGACCTTGCGGCAAGGCTCCCGGAGGGCACGCGGGCGACGGCGATCTACTCGCGTAGCGACGGGATCGTCGATTGGACGGCGTGCCTGGACCCACACGCCGAACAGGTCGAGGTGGCTTCGAGCCACTGCGGGATGGCGGTCAACGCAGAGGTGTATCGGGTGCTCGAGAGCGCGCTGGCGCCGATCTAGAGTGCCCGCGAGCTTCTACGATGAGATCGGACGGTCCTATAGCGCCGTGCGACGGACGGAGCCGCGGATCGCGGAGCGGATCTGGGCGGCCCTCGGAGACGCGCGTACGGTCCTCAACGTTGGCGCTGGGACCGGCTCCTACGAGCCTGCCGACCGGGATGTGACCGCGGTCGAACCGTCGGCCGTGATGCGAGCCCAGCGCCCCGCTGGTGCGGCGCGATGCATCAGCGCCAGGGCCGAGGCGCTGCCGTTCGCAGACCACGAGTTCGACGTCGCGATCGCGGTGCTGTCAGATCACCACTGGCAGGACGCGCTCGCCGGGCTGCGCGAGATGGCGCGGGTCGCGGACCGCGTGGTGGTCTTCCAATGGGATCCTGTGATCGCCCGCGACTTCTGGCTCGTCCGCGATTACCTGTTGGCCGAGTATGACGAGCTCGTCGCCGGGTCGCCGACACTGGCTGCGCGCGCGGCGTGCATCGAAGCGACGATCGAGCCAGTGCCGATCCCGTGGGACTGCATAGACGGCTTCTTCCATGCGTACTGGCGCCGTCCGGAGGCATATCTGGACAAGCGCGTGCGCAACGGGACGTCGGTCTGGGCGCGGGTCGGGGAGGCGGCGGAGCGGCGTGCCGTCGACGCGCTGGCGTCCGATCTTCGGTCGGGCGCCTGGGAGGCTCGCAACCGCGAGCTGCTGGGCCTCGAGCAGGCCGACGTCGGCGCCCGGCTGCTGGTCGGCGGCCGTCAGCAGGCGTCTGGCCGGGGCCGTCAGTAGTTGCCGGACAGCAGGTCCCAGGCGCGCTGCAGCTTGGCGTGCAGGTGTGACGGCGGCCCCTCGGTCGGGTCGTCGCGTATCACCGCCGGGTTTGCAGTCGGGCGGTGGAGATTTCGGCAGGCGGCAGCGTCGAGCTTCAGCATCGCGGCGTGCTCATAGAGCCTGTCGACATCGTCGGCGTCGACGAACCGGTGCTCGTGGCGGGCCGCCTCGGCCCGCTCGGCGATCACGATCCCGTCGAACACGTCCTCCTCGGGCACAGCGAGCACGTGCGCGACAGTGCCGACCTGCTGGCCGTCGGAGCTATAGACGGGAGTGCCCGGCTCGAGCGCCTCGTAGGCAATCGGGTAGCCAGTCTCCATGGCCGCGAGCATATCGGCGTCAACGGTGCTCAGTCGCAAGTCGCAGGCCGAGACCGCCCAGCACGATGCCGGTCAACCGGGCGAGCGCGCGCTTGACCGGCGGGCGGCGCAGCCGCCGCACGCAGTCAAAGCGGTGCTGGCACACTCCAGGACCGTGTTGCGCTACGACCGGATCGGGCCTGGTTACGCTCGCGAGCGGCGCGCCGACCCACGGATCGCCGCCGCGCTCAACCGGGCGCTCGGCGACGCGCGGACGGTCGTCAACGTGGGCGCCGGTGCCGGCTCATATGAGCCCGACGACCGCGAGGTGCTGGCGGTCGAGCCGTCGGCCGAGATGCGTGCCCAGCGATCCTCGGATGCGGC
>JBKQJQ010000257.1:0-13760 GCA_052147875.1 Solirubrobacteraceae bacterium
ACCAACGCGTGACGGATGCCGCCTCCGGTGAGGGACTGCCCTTCCGTCTCGACATCCAGCGACGAGGCTCCACCTTCGACGCCCACCGGATGATCCACCTCGCCGAGGAGCATGGGCTCCAGGACGACATGAAGGAGCGCCTGATGAAGGCCTACTTCACCGACGGCGAGCTGGTCAGCGATCCAGACACGCTCGTTCGGTTGGCCGTCGAGGTCGGCCTTCCGGAAGACGAAGCTCGGACGACGGTGACCAGCGATCGCTTCGCTCAGGAGGTCCGCAACGACGAGCGGACCGCCGCTCAGATCGGGATCAGCGCCGTGCCAACGTTTGTCGTCGACCGAGCACTGGGAGTCTCGGGCGCCCAGCCGCCGGAGCAACTGTTGGAACTTCTCCGTCAAGGCTGGGCGAACCGCACGCCGATCTCGGTCGTGGCCGAGGGCGAGAGCTGCGGTATCGACGGCTGCTGAGACGGCCGGGGTCCGGCCGACGACCGCCGGGGCATCAGACGTGCTGATCAATGGCGGCGGGACGGAACGAGATGCCGCGTCTCCGCTCCGAGCGCCAAGGCATTATCGTAATATCACTATGTTTTGAGTGGGCGGCTGACAGAGGAGGCCCGCGACCAAGAGGTGCCGAGCGCTCCACATCCCAACCCAGAGACGAAGCTTTCGTTTGGCGGTTACCCAACGCGTAGAAGGCTGTCCATCGGTCACCGGAGGTGCACGTGAACGTACCGTTCCAGACCAAGCAATCAACCGAGATCAAGCAATCAACCGACGCGCCGACTGAGTTTGAGCCGTTCCCGCTGCCGGAGGTGCTCGATGGGGATCCGCGCGGCGCCGTCCATTGGCTGCGCACAACGGGGAGCGGCGACGCGACGCTGATGGCCGGCATCTTCGTCGGGCAGCCGTCGCGCTTCCGCTACACCTTCGAGACCGACGAGACGTTTCACGTTATCGAGGGGCGAGTGACGATCGTGCTCGACTCGGGCGATTCGGCGACCCTCGGCCCGGGCGACATCGCGTCGTTCCCGCGAGGGGCACATGCGACCTGGGAGATAACCGAGCCGCTGCGAAAGTTCTTCGTACTGAGCGGCTGACCGCTTGGTCTCTCGAGCATTATCGAAGCTCGAGTCTGACCGCCCACGCGTTCAACCGATCCGCCTCACGGCCTCCAGCGATTCCAGGTCCCCGGCAAACACCTCGTAGATCATCGGGCGAGTATCGAGGTAGTAGAAGTACATGTCATCGATCCACGCGCTGAGGAGGACTTCGGTACCGTCCTCAGTCAGCTGCTCTCGCAGCGAATCGGCAATCTCGATGCTTGGCGCCCAATAGCCGACGTGGTGCATGCCTTCGCCGTGCGCGTTGAGCCAGTCGTAGAGGATGCCGTTCGGCGAGGTCGGCTGAAGCAGCTCGACATAAAGCCCCGGCGAGATCTCCGCCTCCGCGCCGAGCCACGTGAACTCTGCCGGTGAGCCGCGCACGGTGAGCTCGCGCAGGTGTCCAGGGACATACTCGTAGACCTCCCACGGTCCCCATCCCATTGTCTTGCGCAAGTGTCTAACACTGCTGTCGAGGTCGGCGACAATCGACGCAATCTGGTGAATCCCGGGACGTCCCGGCTCGCCGTTGGCGGGAGCGCCGTGCAACTGCGGTTCTGTCACAGCGTGCCTTCCGTTTCCGTTATACCGGCAAGCCGGTGGTTGACGGCCTCAAGTGATGTCTGCAGTGGCAGGTAGACGGATTCGTAGATCTGCTCGTACAGTGCAGCCCGTCGCGGATCGGGCTCGATCGGCACGGTCTTGGGCGCAAACGCCGCAACGGCATCCTCGTAGTCGCGGAACAGCCCGATGCCCAACCCGGCAAGCATTGCGGCTCCCCGAGGAGTCACGTCCGGATCGTCGACGACCTCCACCTGCCGCCCAAGCGCGTCGGCGCGGGTCTGCAGCCAGAGCCTGTTCTTCACGCCGCCGCCCATGACCACGACACGCCCCGCCTGGACGTCCGTCGCCCGGGTCAGCGCATCGACCGAGGCGCGGGTCTGGTAGCTCAGTCCCTCTAACACGGCCCGTGTCATCGCCGCACGCGTTGTCGATCCGGTCAGCCCGATGAACGCGCCGCGCGCCAGCTCATCGTGACGCGGGCCGTATGAACCGAACAGATGCGGGACGAAGACGACTCCGCCAGATCCGGGGGCCACCGTCGCGCAGGCGGCGATGATCTCCTCCCACTCGCCCGGAGCGCCACCGTTCGCCTCGAGTTCGCGCCGGCACCATTCAGTCACGCCGCCGGAGAGCGCCTCGATCCGAAGCGCCCAGCGACGCGGCGCCACATGCGGATCGCAGATCGCCCCGCTCTCGCAAGCTACCGCCGTCACGCAGGGGTCACGCAGGCATGCGGCAGTGAGCTCCCATGTGCCGGTGAGGATGCCCACATCGCCCGGCTCAGTGAGGCCGGCGCCGAAGAATCCGATTATCCAGTCGGCGCCGCCGAGCACCACAGGTACACCGGCGTTGATACCGGTCGTATGCGCCGCCTGTGATGTGACCTCGCCGATCGTCACCCCCGCCTGTCTGGGCGACAGGAAGAGATTCCGGGGGAGGCCGAATGCATCGAGCAGCTCGTCACGCAGCCGCAGCTCGTGTTGATCGAGAGTCAGCGTCTGGGAGGTGATCGAGTAATCGGTCGCGAGCACGCCGGATAGCCGGTACGCCAGCCAGTCACCGACGAACACCCAGCGAACCATGCCGTCGGCGAAGCGCGGCTCGTGCTCGCACAGCCAGCCAATCCACGCAGGAGGGTAGATCGAGTTGAGGCGGTTGCCCGCGATTGCGAACAGTTCCGTGTCGGTCAAGCCGCTGCGGGTCAGGGTCTTCGCCGTGCCGGCCGACGGATCGAGCCAGGTGACAAATGAAAACAGCGGCTGATTGGCTTCGTCGAGCGGCACGCCGATCAGTCCAAGCTGTGCGATCGCCAGCGCATTCACAGCGCCGGCGAACGGCTCGACCACGCGTCGGCAGAGATCGGCGACCGTCAGCCATAGCTCCTCCGCCTCCCAGATGTCGACGGCCACGCCCGCGATCTGGATCCGGCGGTCCGGGGGATCGGCGCGTTGTTCGTGCAGGGCGCGGCCGTGCTCGTCGTAAACCACGGCCTTGAACGAGGTGGTCCCGAGATCGAGCGCCAGCAGCCGGGCCATCGTCGCGCGGTCAGTGACCCGGCAGGCGACCGTCGAGCCGCGCCACCGCGAACGGAGCCAATTCAATTGGCGCGGCGCTTGATGCGACCGGCGTCGCCGACCGCTCTCTGTACGCGAGCGGATCGGAGAGCGCTTCGAGCGCAGTCGTCTCGTCGAGCAGGCGAATTCCGATCTCCACTGCCCCGGCGGGGTCAACCACGACGCTCAGCGGCGCCGGCGTGAGGTTGGCGATCAGGACGCGTAGACGATCGACGGAGCGGAGCGCCAGAGCGGCAAGCTTCGACGGCACGCCCGGCTCGCAACGCAGGACCCTCGCCTGTGGTCCAAACTCGAGCACGTCGGCGAACACGTGAAAGACCGCGTACGCCCCTCCCGGGGCAGCCGCCACGAACAACTCGCGCGGTGGAAGCGGCCCATCGCCGGGGATGATTCCGCGGCAGCCCACGGTCTCGTAGTAGGTGAGGCTCGCCGCACCCGCCTGCGCGAGCGCCGAGATGCTGCCGACCGTCCAGGCCGCAGCGAACAACGACGATTGGCGGGGATCAACCGAGAATGGGAGCGAACCGGTTCCGCCGTCAGGTGGCTCGGTCTCGATCGGATCGCGCGGCCGCAGTGTGACCGGACCAACCAGAATCGGCAGGCCGGCCGCGAACGTGATCGCGGTCCTGACCGTCTCGGGTTGCGCCTCGAGCGACTGCGCGATCGACTCCTCATCGAACGTGTGGACCTGTGGGGTGACCGAGTACACGAGCCCGTCCATCGTGCTGGTGTCGGGACGGTCGCGGTTCAGCTCGGCGAACCAGCCGTCGGTGCCGCCGATCACCGGTACTCGGAGTCCTTGTTCCGAGCACAAGCGGCGCGCATGAGCCGTCATCTCCGGGCTCGATACCTGTTGACCGCGGGTGAACACGAGCACGCGCGCCGGGGTCCTCGCCGGCAGCTCGGTCACGAGTTGATCGAGCTGGCCGTCGCTCTCGGCGAAGGCTGCGACCTCCAGCGAGCAGCCGATCGCATCGGCGGTGTCAGCTCCATTGGCCAGTTGCGCAATCCAACCATCACGCGTCAGATCGAGGTCGACGCGAAGATGGCTCGGATGTGCGTGGACCAGCAGGTTCGTCTCACCCTGGGATTGGGACTCTGCCGCTCGTGGTAGGCCCAGACCGATCGGCGGCAGCGGCCGCCCGGCATCGATGTCGAACTTGACGCGTGGAACAAGGTCTGCGCCGGCGCTTGTGCTCGACGGTCGACCGGAGACGTGAATCGTCACCTTCTGCGAGAACCGTTGACCGGTCGACGCGTCGAACGGATAGCCGAGCTTGAGCGGCGTGCAATATGTCTTGAACGAGGCGTCGGTCCAGTTGCGCTGGTCCTCCATCTCAAACAGATCGCCCTCGAACAGCATCTGGACCCGAAGGCCGCTCGCCAGCGACACATCGAGTTCGCTGACGGAATCAAACAGCGGCCAGTCGAGTCCGTCCTCGAAGCGCTGCGGCCCGATCGCCAGCGGCAGCGTTCCCTCGAGCGGGCCATCGGGTGAGCGGCCGTGATACCTCTGGCCAGCATATTCCTCCGGGGGATGGAGCAGGCAGAACCCGATCCTGCAGTACCGGAACGTCGTCAGCGCCAGACCGTCTAGCGAGAACGAGACCGTTCCGGAACGGTCGCCCTCGATCCGGCCCGTCCAGTCGAACGACACCGGGCCCTGCCGGTGGGTCATCGCGAAACTGCTCGCGAACTCGCGCTCGCCGCGCTCCAGCTCGAGTCCGGACATGCTGCCTTCGACCGTCATCCACTCCTCGTCGCGGACGGCCATGTAGACGGCGCGCAGGATCTCCACGTCGCCGACACGGACCGTGCGGATCTGCGGCCCCTCGAGCTCGACCGTCAGTTCACCGGCCTGGACGAGCTCCCGCTTCGGCGGCTTCTCGTCCCGTCCGTACCAGAGCTCGTTCCGCGAGAGCGGGCGCTCGGAGGCCAGGCCGTTCATCGGTCGCCCGCGGGGCGCTCGGGGGCCAGGCCGTTCATCGGTCGCCCGCGGGGCGCTCGGAGGCCGGGCCGCTCATCGGTCGCCCGCTTGGCGCTCGTAGCCACTGGTCCAGCCGGGACCTCGCGCGGTGATCTGCCATACGTCGACGATCTCTGCGCCCGAGGCGACGAAGTACACGTCGTGGAGGTTGATCGTGCCGCCGCTGTAGCCGACGGTCACCTCGACCACGTCGCCAACGGCCGGGCTCGCGTCCTCCTCGCCGACATCGAGCAGCATGTGCTCCTCGTGCAGTTCCCGCACCTTTCCGACCGCTGGCACGGGACCTGACACATCGCCGGCGATCGCCTTGGTCCCACAGTCGAGGACCGCGGTCGCTCCCTTTCGGCTCACGGCCGTGGCGACAACCGTCAGCGCCGGGTGGAATGCGGGAGCGAGGCGCGCGTAGCCTGCGTCCATCACGGGGTAGGTCCCCGCCTGAAGCTCGGTGACGCGGGGATCGCCGCCGGTCATGTCGTACGTGTTCGTGCCACCCGCGGACACGATCTCGATCTCGCGTCCGTCGGCACGGAGCGCATCGACGTGGCGCGCGAGCAGATCCATCGCTGCGCGGGCGCCGTCGCTACGTCGCTGACGATCGGGTTCAGTCACCACGTGTCCCTCGTAGCCCATCACGCCGCGGAGCCTGACCCCGGGTAGGTCGCTCAGCCGTTGGGCCAGCGCCCGCCCCTCCTCGATCGACCGTACTCCGCCCCGATGCATTCCGACGTCGACCTCGGCCAGCACCCCGATTTCGGTTCCCTCACTCCGGGCCGCGGCCGAGAGCAAGGCTGCGACGTCCGGGTCGTCGACCGCGACGGTGATCCGGGCCTCGCGGGCGAGCTGCGCGACGAGTGCCGCCTTGCCGGGCGCAACGACCTCGTTGGCGATCAGGATCTCGTCGAAGCCGCCGCGAACGAGCGTCGAAGCTTCCCACACGGTCGCGGTCGTCATACCGATCGCGCCGGCGGCCACCTGTTCGCGCGCGATCTCGAGGCACTTGTGCACCTTGAAGTGGGGGCGGACAGATGCGCGCCCAGCCGTCGACGAGGCCATCGTGGCGATGTTCTCGCGCATCCGATCGACATCGAGTACGAGCGCCGGCGTCGGCAGCTCGCTTCGAGCGCGTCCGATCATCTGGCGCGGCGACAGCCGCGCGTCTGACATTAACCTCCCATGAGCATTCATCTCTGACCCCTTCGATTCGACCCTACAGACACGTCTGCCCTCCGTCGACCATGAAATAGCCGCCGGTCGCGTAGCTCGCGTCGGGTGAGGTCAGCCAGGCGATCATGCCGGCGACCTCGCCCGGCTGGCCGATGCGGCCCAAAGGGATCAGACGCTCGGCCGCGGCGAGCTCTTCGGCATCGGCGACGACGTGGGCGTTCATCGCCGTGTCGATGAACCCCGGCACGACGACGTTTACGCGGATCCCGAGCGGGGCGAGCTCGCACGCCATGTTGCGCGCGAGCGCATGACATCCGCCCTTGGAGGCGCTGTACGCATGCTCCCCGTACGCGAATCCGTACATCCCGGTGGGCGATCCGATCATTACGATCGACCCTCCTCCGGAAGCCGCTATCAGTCGCACCGCGTGCTTGCAGGTGATGAACATCCCCGTCAGGTTGGTGCGGATGATCCGCTCCCAGACGTCCAGCTCCAGCTGGTCGACGCGAGCGTCCCCGGTGGTGCTCATCGAGATGCCGGCGGCCGCGACAGTAGCGTCGAGACCGCCCCAGCCGTCTCTCACCTGGTCAAACGCGCTCACGACCGCCGCCTCGTCCGCGACGTCAGCGACGAGCTCGAGTACGTCGACTCCGTGTCCGCGTGCCTCGTTTGCCGTCGCGGCGAGCTCGCGTTCTCGAACGTCGACCAACGCGACCGAGGTGCGCTCGCTCGCCAGACGCAGCGCCGCGGCCCTGCCGATGCCCGCCGCGGCACCGGTGACCAGGGCGCGCCGCTGTGGGTCGTGTGTCAAGTCCTGAGAGAGCACCTCAGCGGAGCGCCTCGCCATCCTGCAGCGCGGGCGCGGCCGTACCGAGCCTGGCCAGGATGTCCCCGAGTGTGTCTCGGCCGCGGACGAGATCGATCAGCGCGCGCTGCATTTCGGCGGGCGACGGGTGCCCGATCACGTTGCGACCGAACGCGGTCCCCGCCGCGCCGCCGCGGAGCGCGTCATCCGCCGCCTGAAGCGCCTCGCGAGGATCGCGTGGCGCCCCGCCGGCGATCACGATCGGGATCCCGGCCAGCTCGCAAATCGTCGCGACCGCCTCCGCCGACCCGGGGTAGGAGACCTTCACAAGGTCGGCGCCAGCCTCCCGGGCGGTGCGGGTCCCCCATGCGAGAGCCTGGGCCTGACTGGTCCCACCGGGCGCCGGAGCCGGCGGTACATGAACCTCGGCGAGGACGACGACGCCGAGCGTCTCAGCCTCCTCACAGATCCGCGCGAGCGCGGCCAGTGACTCGTTCTCCCGGTCTCCTCCCAGTTCGACATCGACGCAGACCGCGTCGGCGCCGATCGACAGACTGGCAAGCACCGTATTGAGGACAACGGGCTGCCGGTCGGCGTCGTGGAGACCGGTGGAGCCACTCACTCGCACGATCAGTCCGACTTCGCCTGACAGACGATCCACGAACCGCTTTGCCTCTCCCCACCTGAGGATGACGGCGTCGACCCCCACCGCGCCGGCCATGTCGACGAGTGCACCCGTGTCCTGCGCGCCGTCGAATGGACCGACGGGCACGACGATGTCCAGCGGCAGGATCACCGTGTGCCCGGATGAATCGATCACGCGCTGCATCCGCCTCGTCTTGCCTGGGTTCGTCACAACCACCATTCACCCCCGTCCCTCGTCGTGGTTTGGTCAGTTGTTGCGCCCACCGTGGCGGACGCTTCGAAGCGTGCTCCGAAGGCCGCTGGAACCCGCGAGTGCCGGCCAACCCTTAAGCGCCTATTGTTAGTACATTACTACTAAGTTAGGCTCACTGCAACTATGTCGCAGTGGAATCCTGGCTCCCTTTAGCGTCGCGCTCCGCCGGCTGTGGAGGCAGCTCGACCGTGGCAGGGGAGGCGAGATCGACCGTGGCGGGGGAGGCGAGATGGCACGCCACCTGACGGCCCGATCGAAAGGTCTGAACGGCTGGCACAACTCGCCTGCACACATCGATCGCCTCCGGGCAGCGGGTGTGAAACCGGCAGCCCGCGGGCGGATTGACAGGACTTGGAATGTCGCCGCGCAGCGACACATCCGCCCCGCTCCAGCCGACCGCGGGGTCGGGCGGGGGTACCGCGCGCAGCAGTGCCCTGGTGTACGGATGGGCGGGCCGCGAGAACACCTCGTCACGTCCGCCGACCTCGACCAGCTGACCGAGGTACATGACGGCTACTCGCGTGGCTATGTGACGGACCACAGCGAGGTTGTGGGCGATGAACAGCATCGTCAGCGATAGCTCTTCCCGTAGGTCGGCGAGCAGGTTGAGGACCTGTGCCTGGACCGAGACGTCGAGGGCGCTCACAGGCTCGTCGGCAACGACGAACTCTGGTCGGAGCGCGAGTGCCCGCGCGATGCCGACACGCTGGCGCTGTCCGCCTGAGAACGCGTATGGGAACCGGTTCGCCGCGTCCGGGGGCAGGCCGACGAGCTCGAGCATCTCGGCGACGCGCTCACGACGCTGGCGCACAGAACCGTAACCATGCGTCTGTAGCGGCTCAGCGATGATCGCCCCGACCTTCATGCGCGGGTTCAGCGACGCGTAGGGGTCCTGGAAGATCATCTGCGCCCGGCCGCGGAACTGCTTCAGCTCGGCGCCCTTCAGCTTGCTCACTTCGGCGCCATCGAACCGGACTGAGCCGCCGGCCGGGGGATACAGCCCCAGCAGTGCCCGGCCAGTCGTCGTCTTGCCGGAGCCCGACTCGCCAACGAGGGCGAGTGATTCGCCACGGCGAATCTCGAAGCTGACGCCGTCGACCGCGCGCAGCACCTGCGGCTTCCATTTCCAGCTGCGCGCCGCAAGCTCGAACGTGACCGCCAGATCGTCGGCCTCGACGAGCGGCCGCGCCCCGTTCTCCAGGCTCATGCGCTGGGGCCCTCGGCTCTGACGTCGATCAGACACGCCGCTTCGTGAGTCGGCGCGGCTCCGGCGACGCGCTCCAGAGGCGGGTACTCCGTGCGACAGGCAGCCCGTACCCACGTGCACCGGGGTGAGAACGGACAACCGACGACCTCTTGATAGCCGGTCGGGGGTGACCCGGGGATCGTCGCCGGGCGAACGTCGAGCGGCGAATCGAGCCGGGGCATCGAGTTCATCAGCCCGAGCGTGTAGGGATGGCGGGGATCGGAGAAGATGTCCCGGGTGCTGCCGGACTCGACGACGCGCCCGGCGTACATGACGATCACTCGGTCGGTCACGCTCGCGACGACGCCGAGATCGTGGGTGATCAGGATCAGTGCCATGCCGCGGCGTTTGCGCTCGCGCTCGAGCAGGTCGAGGATCTGCGCCTGGATCGTCACGTCGAGCGCCGTCGTCGGCTCGTCGGCGACGAGCACGTCGGGGTTCGCAGCGATCGCGACTGCGATCGCAACCCGCTGGCGGAGCCCACCGCTCAGCTGATGGGGATACTGGCCGAGCCGGGTGACCGGGTCGGGCACGCCGACCTCCTCGAGTAACTCAACCGCTCGCCTGCGCGCGTCCCCGGCGCTCATTCTGAGGTGCGCAACCATGCCCTCGGAGATCTGCTTGCCGATCGGCATCAGTGGGTCCAGCGAAGTCATCGAGTCCTGGAAGACCATCGCGATCCGCCGCCCACGGAGGTCGCGCAGGAGCTTGCGGCTGGCGTTCACGAGCGAGACGCCGCCGAGTGAGATCTCGCCGTCAACGATGCGTCCGTTCCGGGGCAGCAGCCCCAGCAGCGCGAGCGCAATCGCAGTCTTCCCGGAGCCAGACTCCCCCACGATGCCGACCGCTTCGCCGGCTTCGATCTCGAACGACACATCGCGGACCGCGACGATCCGGCCGTACGACGTTCCGTACACGGTCGAAAGATGCTGCACGACGAGCGCTGCCGGCTCGCCCGCGTCAGGGATCGTTGCGGGCGCCATATCGGTCACGTGCAGCTCGGCTCCGTGGTCGTTCGGTCGACTGCGTGACGGGTCATCCGAGGCCTCCGAGCTTCACCTGGACGGTGCGCTCGAGTGTCGGGTCGAGTGCGTCGCGCAGGCCGTCACCGACGAGTGAGAACCCGAGCATCGCGAACATAATCGCGATCCCCGGGAGCAGGACGAGCCAAACGTCGGTCGTCATGTAGTTCTGTCCGTCAGCGATCATGTTTCCCCACGAGGGCGTCGGTGGATGGATCCCGAGGCCGACGTAGCTGAGCGCCGCCTCGAGCATGATCGCGGTGGCCACCCCGAGCGTGCTGAACACGATTACGCTCGGCATCACGTGCGGCAGGATGTGGCGCACGAGGATCCGTCCGCGGCCCACGCCCGACGTCCGTGCGGCCAACACGAAGTCGCGTTCGCGCAAGGTCACCGCCTGGGTGTACACGACACGGGCCAGATAGGCGCCGAAGCCGATCCCGACGATGATGCTGATCGACACGACGCTCGGCTGCGTTACCGCCAGCACCGCGGTCGCGAGCAACAGGATCGGGAAGCTGAGAATGACGTCGGCCAGACGCATCAGCAGCTTGTCGCTGAGCCCACCGAACAGCCCGGCGACGCCACCGATCAACAGGCCGATGGCGGCTCCGATGGCAGCTGAGCCGAGCCCGACGACGAGCGAGATCCGGGCGCCGAACAGCAGTCGCGAAAATTCGTCACGCCCGAGCGGGTCAGTCCCGAGCAGGAACTGGCCGCCCGGCGGGCGCGGGTTTCCGGCCAGTGTCAGGCCGTTCGGAAGTTGCTCTGTGGGCCCGTAGGGGGCGATCAGCGGAGCAAAAATCGCGCCCAAGACGAGTAGAACCACGAACACGAGACCCACCATCGCCAGCCGGTCGTGCCGAAACTCATACCAAGCGGTGCGCCAGTAGCCGCGCTCGGCGCCCACCGGAGCAGACTCGCCGGTCCACTCCTGACCGGGTGCCGGCTCATCGACAACCGTGGCTGCGACGCTCCGCGCCCCGTCCGCCGGATTCAATTGCGAGAAGATCCTCAGCCCACGCGCGGACCGGCGGCGGGGCGGGGTGCCCGCATCCGCAACTGTCGGACCCTCACCCGGCGGCTTTGGTTCTGGGAGGGGCTCCTCCACAAACCCACATTATCGTAATGTAACTACATTCGCAACCGAGAGGTGCTGCCTCTGCTTCTGTGAGCGGTGCGCAGTGGCTGCCGTTGGCATCTTGCCAATGTAGCGACATTATGATATTTATGGCGCGTGCAAAGCGGGTGTCATTCCTGCGTCGCCGGTGTTGAGGGTGTGTCACTCGCGTTCGCCGCGCTGCGGGCGGTGCCCTTCGCGTGCGCGGCCTCTCCGGGTCGCCCTGGCCGGAAGCAGTATCGAGGTCTTCAATGACTCGGTACATCGCCGGCAGGCTCGGCTGGGCGGTCGTTGTCGTATTGGCGATGACGATCATCACGTTCGGCGTTACGTTTCTCTCACCGGTCGACCCGGCGCGCCTCTACGCGGGGATCCGAGCGACGCACCAGGAGTACGAGCAGGCACGCCGCACGCTTGGACTCGACCAACCGATTTTCGTGCAATACGTTCGGTACCTCGGCCGCCTGCTGCACGGCAACCTCGGCTACTCCTTCTCGACCGGCGAATCGGTCCGCACGCTCGTGCTCGGGCGCCTCCCGGCGACGCTCGAGCTAGCCGCCGCGGGGCTGCTGATCGAGGTGGCAATCGGACTTCCGCTCGGGTTTCTG
The DNA here is from genome assembly GCA_052147875.1 of Solirubrobacteraceae bacterium. Taxonomy (GTDB): domain Bacteria; phylum Actinomycetota; class Thermoleophilia; order Solirubrobacterales; family Solirubrobacteraceae; genus Palsa-465. The sequence continues at coordinate 12,091 of JBKQJQ010000257.1, forward strand.
GCCGCCATGAAGTGGCACGGGCCCGCGGATCGTGCGGTCCTAACGGGCTCGCTGCTCGGCGTCGTCGTGCCGCAGTTCGTCCTCGGCTTTGTCCTCCTGTACCTGTTTGCCTACAAGATCCCGATCTTTCCGCTCGGGGCAACGGCCTCGCTGCCGGCGCTCGTGCTGCCGGCCCTCGCGCTGGGCCTGCCCGGTGCCGCCTGGTACGCGAGGATGGTTCGCTCGTCGGTGCTCAACGTGCTCGGCGAGGATTTCGTGCGCAACAGCCGGGCGAAAGGACTCTCCGAGCGGAGCGTGATGGGGCGCCACGTGCTCCGCAACTCGATTGGTCCGGCGATCACGATGATCGGCCTCGACTTCGGGATCTTTCTCGGCGGCGTCCTGGTGGTCGAGCAGGTGTTCGGCTGGCCGGGAATCGGACAGCAAGCCTGGAACGCGATCAGCGCCAATGACATCCCCGTCGTTCTCGGCACCGTGATCGTCGCGACGACCGCGGTCGTCATCTTCAACCTGGTCGCCGACATCGCGAACGCAATGCTCGATCCGCGGATCCGGTATGCATGAGACACCGGCATCCACGGGCCCTGGGCGCATCGGCGCGATGATCGCGGGCGAAAGATCTTGGGCTGGGGGCCCGCGCCGGGCTGCAGCAGACTGTTGCATCGCTGGCTCAAAGATAATATTGTTGCAACATTATTCGGCGGGATTCCGCTGCGATGCTGACTCGGGAGGCAGCCTCGAACCGGTCGTTGCTGGGTCCACGCGCAACTCTGTTGGCGGCGTGGGCTTCCACGGGAGAGAGGGGTCTTGATGGCCGATGCATTCAAGCCGGAGATGGGAGCCGATTTCATCTCCGGGGACCTGACCCGACGCGAGCTGTTGGGCCGAGGGGCCCAGTTTGGCCTCGGGGCGGCCAGCCTCGGCGCCCTGTTGGCCGCGTGCGGAGGGAGCTCGACGACGTCCTCCAGCGCGGCGCTCGACAGGCAGGCTGTCCTGAAGTTCTCGATGAGCACGACGATCCCGGGCCTCGATGCCCAGAAGTGGTGGAACGGGGCCGCCGCGTGCGGACAGCACGCCATGTTCGAGTCCCTGCTCACGCTAGACCCGTACAGCAACGGCAGTCTGGTACCGCTTGTCGCCACCGGCTTCCCGAAGATCGAAAACAACCACCTGCGCTACACGTACACGCTGCGTCCGGGAATCAAGTTCAGCAACGGCATGCCGCTGACCAGCGCCGACTACAAGTACTCGTTCGAGCGGCTCGTCATCCCGTCGTTCGGCTCGGAGATCGGAGGCCTCTTCAACTCGCTGCCGATCATCGGCATGTCAGACGTCCTCAACGAGAAGGCGAAGACGCTGAGCGGGATAACGACCCCGGATCCTCAAACCATCGTGTTCGACTTCGAGGTTCCCGACAGCACCTTCATCTACGTCAACTCGCACTACATGGCGGGCGCCGTCCCGCAAGCGCTTGTCGAGGAGATGGGGTTCAACAAGTTTAACTGGGCTCCCGTCGGCACGGGACCATTCACCGCTGACGTGATCAATCAAGAGAGCTCGATCGCCCTCAACCGGAACAAAACCTATTGGAAAGCGGGCGTGCCCCAGTACGCTGGCGTCACGTGGCGAATTGGGATCGACGATACGCTCGGCATGATCCGGATTCAGGG
>JBKQJQ010000258.1:0-4464 GCA_052147875.1 Solirubrobacteraceae bacterium
CTTCTCGCGCGTGCGGCGGTAGACGATGACCGCCTCCTCTGCGCCGAGGCGTTTGGCGGTACGGGCTGCGTCGATCGCGGTGTCGCCGCCCCCGTAGACGACAACCCGGCGTCCAAGCTGGGGGCGCTCCTCGCCCTCCATGCTGTGCAGCAGCGAAACAGCATCGAGCATATGCGCGGCGCTTCCGGCCGGGATGTAGGTCCGCTTTCCGAGCTGGGCCCCGACCGCGAGAAAGACGGCGTCAAACGAACCCTCGCGCATCGCAGCCAGGGCGTCGGTGACCGATGAGTTGGATTCGAGCTCGACGCCGAGTTCGAGAATCCGTGCGATCTCCGCGTCCAGTACGTGACGCGGCAACCGGTAGGTCGGGATCCCGTAGCGCATCATCCCGCCGGGTAGTGAGAAGGCGTCCCTGACCGTGACGTGGTGGCCGAGCAGCGCCAGGTGGTAAGCCGCCGATAGACCGGACGGACCAGACCCGATCACAAGCACCCGCTTGCCCGACGGCGGCGCGCTCAGCTCGGGTAGCCAACCCTGCCGGATCGCCTCGTCGCCCAGAAAGCGCTCGATCGAGTTGATCCCGACCGTTTCGTCGAGCTGGGCGCGATTGCAGGAGGACTCGCAAGGGTGGTAACAGATCCGGCCCATCACCGCCGGAAGTGGGTTCTGCTCGATGATCTTTCGCCAGGCGCTCTCATAGTCGCCCTCCTCGGCGTGATAAAGCCAAGCCTGCACGTCCTCGCCGGACGGACATGCGTGTCCGCACGGCGCCTGGCGGTGGACGTAGATCGGCCGCTCTGTCCGCCAGGAGCCGGTCTGATTGGCGCGACTCGAGCCGACGTCGAGGGTGATCGCGAACGGCTTTTCGCTCATAGCAGCCCGAACCTCTCGATGTTGCGGTCCGCGCGCGCCTGCAGGCGGGCGATCACGTCATCGCGGCGCGTCGGGGAGAAGAGGTGCTTGTAGCGGCCCTGTGGTTCAAGGTAGTCCTCGACCGGCACCCGTCGGCGGATCTTGGTCACGTTGGTCACGTCGCCGTGCTCGCCCTCGAACACCGGGAACAGGCCGCACTGCACCGCAAGCCTGGCAATTCGGATCGAGTCGCCGGAGGGAATGCTCCAGCCCAGTGGGCAGGTGACGAGTAGATGCAGATAACGCGGCCCGCGGAGTGACATCGCGTGGTGGACCTTGGCCTCAAGGTCACGCAGGTCGGCGATCGTCGCGGTCGCCACGTATGGAATCTCGTGCGCGAGCGCGATCAGCGGCGCGCTCTTGCCCTGGCCCCAGGGGGCGCCCGGCTCAGAGCCGACTGCCTGCGTGGTGGTTGTGCGGGCAGCGGGCGGGGTCGCGGCCGAGCGCTGCACACCCGTGTTCATGTACCCCTCGTTGTCGTAGCAGATATAGAGCACATCGTCGCCGCGTTCGAACATCCCCGATAGGCAGGCGAACCCGATGTCGACGGTTCCACCGTCGCCGCCCTGGCCGACGACCCGTGTGTGGTCGTTGCCCTTCGCCTTCAGCGCAGCCGCGATGCCGGTCGCAACCGCGGGCGCGTTGCCAAACAGCGAGTGGATCCACGGCAGCTGCCACGAGCTTTCGGGATACGGGGTCGAGAACACCTCCAGGCAGCCGGTCGCGTTCGCGGCGATCAGATCGCCATTCGCAGCCCGCAGCGCTGCATCGAGCGCATACCGCGCCCCGAGCGCCTCGCCGCAGCCCTGACACGCGCGGTGGCCGCAGGTGATCGCGTTCGATCGTGCACGATCGGATTGATCGGTGCGTTGGTCGGGCTCGAGCAGGCGGTTGCCGATTGCGAAGCTTCCGGTCTGGTAGTACTTGAGCGCGTCCATCGGCCTACACCGGACCGCTCGCAACTGCGCCGAGGTCGCGGAGCATGTTCTCCGCGTGGGGTCCAGACCGGGCGCTTTGGATCATGCGCTGGAGCTCGCGCTCGACCAGCGGGCGGTCGAGGTCGACGAATGTCAAGCCCTGGAGCCGATCCGTGAGCGCGTCTTCGATCAGCCTATGCAGCGAGGCCTTGGTGATCGGCCGGCCACCCAGGCCGGCGATTGCGGTGTGCACGCACGCACCGTTGCCGGCGACGGCAGCGCCGACGTTCTGCGAGACGATCCCGCCGATCCCGATCGAGAGCGCCTTCTCCAGCACGACGATTCGGCTTGCGTTTGACAGTGCATCGCGGACCTCCTCGGCCGGCCAGGGCCGGAATGCCTTGACTCCCAGGCAGCCGACCCGCACACCCCGCTCGCGAAGCTCGTCGACAACGTCTTGAATCGTGCCGAGCACCGATCCGAGCGCCACGATGATGATCTCGGCATCGTGGGTGCGGTAGCGGTGCAGCAGTCCACCTGAGGCGCGCCCGAAGTGCTGCTCGAACGCCGCGGCGATCTCCGGGATCGCGTCCAGCGCCTGCATCTGCTTGTAGTGCGCGAGGTACCTGACCTCCGTGAACGCCTCCGGCCCCACCATCGCGCCGATCGTGACCGGGTCGTGGGGGTCCAGCAACTGCCGCGGCTCATAGGGCGGCAGGAACGCGTCGATACTCGACTGAGCGGGCAGGGCGACGCGTTCCAGGGCGTGCGTGAGGATGAATCCGTCCATACAGACCATGACCGGCAGTGACAGCCGCTCGGCGAGCCTGAATGCCTGGACGTGGACGTCGACCGCCTCCTGGTTTGACTCGACGTAGAGCTGGACCCAGCCCGAGTCGCGCTGCGACATCGAGTCACTGTGGTCGTTCCAGATATTGATCGGAGCGCCGATCGCGCGGTTGGCAACCGTCATCACGATCGGCAGGCCCAGGCCGGCGGCGTTGTAGAGCGCCTCCGTCATGTACAGCAGTCCCTGACTCGCGGTCGCCGTGTAGGTGCGGGCGCCGGTCGCACTGGCGCCGATCGCGACCGACATCGCAGCGAACTCAGACTCCACGTTGATGAACTCGCACGGGGCCAGTTGTCCCGACTTGACGAGCACCGAAAGCCGCTCGACGATATGCGTCTGCGGCGAGATCGGGTACGCGCCGATGACCTCGGGACGGCACCGCGCGACCGTCTCGGCGACCGCCTTGGAACCCTCGATCTGAACGACGGCGTCATTCATGGCTCGCCTCCAACGCCCCGGCGACCTCACGCTGACCCGGCGCGCGAAGATCGCGCGCGAGTTGCTGCGCGATCGCCGCATACGCCTCCCGCGCGGCCGCCGCGTTCGCATCGCCGACCGCTCCCGCGAAACGGTCCCGGATCGCCCGCTCCACGCACTCGAGCGAGACCGCGCCGGTGAGCGCCGCGAATCCGCCGAGCAGCGCGGCGTTCGGCAGCGGCCGCCCCAGATGCCTGCGGGCGATCTGAGTAGCCCCGACCGTCCAGATGCCCTCGACGGACGAGAGCCCGAGCGAATCTGGGTTCTTGGAGGTGTTGATCAGCTTCCAGGCATGCTCCGTCGCGCCGCCGAACACGTCGACCTGCTGCAGCAGCGTCGGGTCGACGACGATCAACGCGTCCGGGTGCGTGACAGGCTCGCGCGACCGGATCGGCCGGTCGTCGATCCGGCAGAAGGACGTCACCGGGGCGCCCGTCCGCTCTGATCCGAAGCTCGGGAACGCCTGGGCGTACCGTCCCTCGTCGAAGGCGGCGACCGACAGCAGCTCGGCTGCGGTGACCACGCCTTGGCCGCCGCGGCCATGGATACGGATCTCGAGCACGCTCGCGAACTTACGGCCGAGTCCCGATCCCGACAGCCGTGACAACTACGCCATCGACTGCGCAACCCTTCCGGATGCCGAGACGGTAGCGTTCGGGCCATCGACGGATCGGGCGACGCAGCTACACGAACGAGGATCATCCTGGCGGACGACCACGCGATCGTGCGCAGTGCGTTGCGGGCGCTGCTCGAGGCCGAGGGCGAGTTCGAGATCGTCGCCGAGGCCGGCGAAGTCGACGAGGCGGTGCGCAAGGTGCTTGCCTACAAGCCAAACGTGATCGTGCTTGACCTGAGCATGCCTGGGGGGTCGAGCCTGACCGCGATTCCCAGGATGCTCGAGGCATCGCCGCGCACGGCGATCGTCGTCCTGACGATGGAGGACGAGCCGCGATTCGCACGCGAAGCGTTTCGCGCCGGCGCGCTGGGTTTCGTGCTCAAGGAGGCGGCCGATACGGAGCTCGTCGCCGCAGTGCGGGCGGCGGTCAGCGGCTTGAGGTATCTCAACCCCCAGCTCGGTGGCCTGCTGGCAATGGCCCCCGATGCGCCGCCCGGACCGCCGGACGGCCTGACCGAGCGCGAGGTCGACGTGCTGAGGCTGGTTGCCCTGGGCTACACGAACGCCGAGGTCTCAGAGCAGCTTTACCTGAGCGTGCGCACAGTCGAGTCTCATCGCGCCCATATCCAGCAGAAGATCGGCCGTACGACGCGCGCCGAGCTCGTCGCGTACGCGCGAGAGCAGGGTCTGAT
>JBKQJQ010000259.1:0-6505 GCA_052147875.1 Solirubrobacteraceae bacterium
CCAAAGCCGTGAATCCAGCGATCGCCCCCGCGATAAACAGGAACACATCACCGACGTCGGGTTTGCCGTGGGAGCCCATCAGGACGGCTCCCGAGCTCCAGATTGTGATCGTGTAGCCGTACGGAGCCGCGCTTGACGCGACGATGGTGCCAAGTCCAGCCCGCATGGCATTCCCGATCGTCGGCCTGCTGACGTCCGTGCGTCTGGGCGCTGTGGCATCGAAGCTGGTCTGTTAGTCATACCGTTGCACGCTAACCGACAGTGAAGGCGATGCCCCTTAACCCGTCGCCATAAACTGCGGCCCCCACGGGCCGCCGAGCGGATGCACACTGGAGGTCTTGGCCCGGCGGCCCGGCGATGTCTTAGCGGGCGGCGAGCGCCTCGCGCTCGCTCACTTCGAGGTGGTGCACGACTCGTTCTGTACTGACCTCGCGGATCAGCAGGCTGGCCAGCGACAGCGCAACGTGTGCACACGCGCTCGCAAAGATCAGCCACCGCGCCACGCTAGGCGCGAACACCAATGAGGCGACCACCGTCCAACTCGCCACGAGGCAGGTGAGCGTGCCTAGGGTGGCGACCCCAAGCCGCTCAACGCTGTTCGCGCCGCTCGTTGCTGAAAGCGCCATCACGAGCCCAAAGATCGCCAGCGGGATACTGACCGCGAACCCGAGGGTCACCGCGGTCGTCACGTTGAAAGCAAACACCGCGACGACGAGGAAACCGCCACCGACGAGGTTCGCCATCGCAAGAAATGGATACCTGCTCCGGATCTCTGACATCTAAGAAACCTCCTCTTGAATGGTGTTCTGAGCGGAGCTCCAGGAACGGTCCTGTCCATGGGTTAGCTCGATCGTGACGGGGCTACAAGGCCACATGTCAGTGGCTTGACGCTCGATCGCGTCCCTGACCTGGGATCGTGCTCGCGGAGCGGCGCTTGCAGTGCCGCCCATTCGGCCCGTCGGACAGCGTGCAATGCTGCGCGTCCGTGCGCGTGGACGTGGCTAAACTCGAACGCAGCGATGAGGCTCGCTGCCGCGCCGCAAGCGGGAACTGCGACTGTCCGCTGATGGCCTCTGTTGTTTCGCCGGTTCGAGACCTGGAGTTCGGAACTTGAGACTGCGGCTGCGATCGAGAGCGAGCGATTCTTCGGACAGGCCGCTAGATCAGCGAGGGCCGGTCGACCGCCGCCCGCCGCCGAGCGTTGTCACGGCGTGGCTGCGACAGGGATTGCGGACCGGTATCTGTCCTCTGTGCCGCGTCGCCCACAAGGCCGACCGGGAGTACATCTGGCATTTCTTTGACGAGGGGGCTGATCAGGGGGAGTCGATCGACGCCGTGCGCGACGCGTGCGGGTTCTGCGAGCAGCACATCGACATGCTGCGCCGAATCGAGGCCGAGGGGATGAGGTCGACGCTCGCGATCAGCACCATGTTCGCGGACACGTTCGCCGGCATCGTCGACGACCTCGACGCCCTGCGACCGACGACGCAGTTTCGCCGTGCTCCGTGCCCGGCGTGCGCGAACCGCGAAGAGCGCCTGCGTGCCAACGCCCGGTACCTCGTCGACGAGCTCGCGACCAGCCCGGGTTTCCGGGCGAAGTTCGAGGCGTCGCCCGGCCTGTGCTTCGGCCACTTCGAGCTCGTGTGGGGCGTCGCCCGGACGGTCGAGGACCGTGAGTTCGTGCTCAGCGTTCAGCGCCAGGCTGCGCGCTCGCTGCTCGAGGACCTCAACGAGCATGTGCGCAAGCACGACGACAAGTTCCGCCACGAGCCAAAGGGCGCCGAACGAGATTCATGGCGCCGCGCGATCTTCGCGACCGCGGGTTGGCCTGCGCCGGCCGGGTCCGCGGGCGAGCCGGAGCGCGCGAGATGAAGGTCAAGGCGCGCGCGGTCGTGGTCCGCGACGGCAAGCTGCTCGTGTCGCGCGAGCGGCGGCGTGGGGTCGAGCAGGTGATACTTCCGGGGGGACGCGTGCGCGACGGAGAGCCGATCACGGACGCGCTCGTCCGCGAGCTCGCCGAGGAGACGAAGCTCGAGGTCGTTCCGTTGAGGCTGCTGTACGTTGCCGAGGTGGTCGGCAGCTACGGGGTACACGATCTCAACCTGATCTGGCTCGCGGAGCCCCGGGACCCGCGAGCGCCGACCGATGAGCGCTCGTGGGTGTCACTCGACTCGCCGGAGGCGCAGTCGATCATGCCGCCGATCGTCGAGCAACTGGCGGCCGACATGAGCAACGGCTGGGCGAGCGCGCCGCGCTGGCTGGGGAACGTGCGCCGTCCGCGCCGGCGCTAGTGCAGCCGCGGCGCGATCAGCAGCAACGCGATGAACGCGAGCATCAGGTACAGCAGGTAGATCCCGAGCGGGCCCGCCTGGACCTTGCGCGCCAGCTCGGCGACGCGCGTGAAGGCGAACGTCACCGGACGATAGAGCCACGCGGGATCGAAGATCCGCGGCTCGGCGCGCATCATGCTCAGGCGCTCCGGAAAGCGCTGATCGCCGACCGTTCGCAGCTGCGTCCGCACCCGGTACACGACGCTGAAGATCACGCGCACCATGTTGGCGTAGCCGATTGAGGTGTACTGGGCGCGCCTGCCGCTGACCAGGACCCCAGACGCCCACACCGGCACCTGCCGAGCGCGGCGCAGACTCAGCAGGTACCGGAGGCAGGCGGCGCCGAGCGCGAACCCGGCGAGCGTCAGCGCCAGCACGGTCGGGCTGATGCTCGCGAATGTGTTGTACCCGGGCTCGACCAGCCAGCCCGGCTGGCTGATGTGTCCGACCGCGGCGGCGCCGCCGACCGGCAGCAGGCAGCGCTGCAGCACGTCGATGACCCACGGCGCCGCGACTCCGATCGCCAGCGATGCGAACGCCAGCGCGCCCATTCCGACCCTCGCCCGCACTGTCTCCGTACCGTGGCCGACAGACGGGTCGCGCGGCATCCCGAGGAATGTGATCCCGGTCGCGCGCACGAACGCCAGCGCGGCGAGCCCCGCCGTCAGAGCCAGCAGCGCGCCGGCCAGCGCCATCGCCAGATGCGACCCCGTGCCGCTGACGCGGAAGCCCTGCATCAGCCCTTCGAGCCCAAGCCACTCCGATACGAAGCCGCTGAACGGCGGCAGGGCAGCCAGCGCAGCGCCGCCCGCGAGGGTGGCGATCGCGGCCGCCGGCAGGCGGCGCTGGAGCCCGCCCAGGCGCTCCATGTCGCTGGTGCCGGTCGCCTGCTCGACGGTCGCCACCGAAGCGAACAGGCCGGCTTTGGCGAAGCTGTGGGCGGTGATCTGAAACGTCGCCGCCAGCAGACCCAGGCCGATCAGCCCGGGCCGGTGCTGGGCCTTGCCCATCAGCGCCAGCCCCAGGTCGGCGACGATCAGCCCCGCGTTCTCGATCGATGAATAGGCGACGAACACGCGGAACTCGCGCTGCAGGACGCCGCCGAGGATCCCGATCAGCGCCGTCAGCGCGCCGACCAGCAACGCGATCACTGCCCACCACACGGCCGGGTGCCCGAGGAAGCCGAACCAGACGCGGAGCATCGAGTAGAACGCCACGTTCAACGACACGGCCGCGATCAGTCCCGAGCTGTCGGCGTCGGCTCCCGCGTACGCGCCGGGCAACCATGTCTGTAGCGGGATCAGTGCCGCCTTGACCGCGAACCCTGCGAACAGGAGTGCAAAGCACACGCCCCTGACGGCCGAGGACAGCTGGGGCCCCGAAACAGCGAGATGCTGGAACGTGAAGCCTCCGGCCTTGACCCCCAGCAGGACCATTCCGGCCAGCACCGCGGCGCCACCGAGCTTGGCGAGCGTCAGCGTCAGCGATGCCGCACGCGCCGCCAGCGGATCCTCGTAGCGCACGCTCACCAGCGCATAGATTGCGACCACCGTGAGCTCGTAGACGATCAGGAACTCGAACACGTTGTCGGCGACGAACACGCCGACGACGCAGAGCACGAGCAACGGGCGAAGCGCGCCGGCGAGCCGCGAAGCGCCGCCATGTGCGGTCACGAACAGACACGCCGAAACCAGCCCGGTGAGGATCAGGAACAGGCCGGCGAGGCTGTCGACCGTGACGCCCGCGCGCCCGAACGGGAACCACGCGAACGGCTGCCAGACGAGCTTCGCGCCGAACGCCGCCAGGATGCCGGCGACCGCAAACGCGACCGAGCCGCCGGCCGCGATGGCAGTCGCGATCGCGCTGCCGGCGACCTCGAGCATCGCGCTCAACACGAGCGCCGCGCCGCCCAAAACGATCAGGATCGCGAGCGCGCTCAAGCTGCCGACTCCAGCCGCGGTGGTTTGGCCTCGTGGCCACGATCGGTTGCGAGCAGGAGTCCGTGCAGCAGCGCGATCGGGCTCGGTGGGTCGCCCGGGATATAGACGTCGACCGGCAGCACACGATCGACTCCGCCGAGGACCTCGCCGGGGTCCCAGATGCCGCCGCTGCAGGCGTCGGTCCCGGCCGCGACGACCACGCGCGGTTCCGGCATCGCCTCGTATGTCCGCAGCAGCGGCTGCTCCATCGGGCGAGTCACCGGCCCGGTTACGAGCAGCACGTCCGCGTGCCGCGGGCTGGCGGTGAAGAACAGGCCCAGCCGGTGCATGTCGTAGTACGGGTTCAGCAACGCCGCCAGCTCCTGTTCGACGGCGCCGTCTGAGCCGGCGTCGACGTGCCGGATGTGAAGCGAACGGCGAAACGACCCGCCCAGCCGATTGACGCCGCCGCCGCCCTCCAGCTGCTCGCCGCCGGCAACCAGTCGCCGGCGATCGGTGACCGCCAGCTCGTACCCGGAGTCCATCGTCAGCGCTCCGTCCCGGCAGACGTCGACGCACAGTCCGCAGCCGATGCAGCGAGCCGCGTCGAGCCGCAACCGTCCGCCTGCATCGGGCGTCAGCGCAGCCGGCAGGCAGACCGCCGCGGAGCGCGCCGCGTCGAGCGACTGATCGACGCCGGGGTCGAGCAGCGCCCGGGCGCGAAACCGCGCCGGAGCTCGTTCCGCGCCTCGCGGATAGCGGGTCGTCAAGCGGCCGTGGGCGACGCCGCGCAGAAACCACTTGATCACGCGTCACACCCCGCCGGCGATAGTCCCAGGCTGTGCTCGACGAACGAGAAGTCGGTCAGCACCTGCGAGTCGAACACACGGTTGAAGATCCCGTAGTTGACGAACGACGCGGCCCGGAGCTTGCAGAAGCCAATCGCGTCGGGCCCGCCCGCCTCGAGCCAGTACAACGTCTCCCCGCGTGCCGATTCGGCGGCGCCGAGCGCGCAGTCGGACACGAACTCACCCACGGCGTTTCGGGTCGCGCCTGCGGGCAGGTCGTCCAGCGCCGCTGCAATCAGCACCAGCGAGGTGTCGATCTCCTGAAAGCGGACCTCCATGCGCGCCATCGCGTCTCCGTCGGTATGAACTGCGACCGCGACTCCGCTGTAGCCGTCGTAAGGGAACTCGCGCCGAGCATCGGTCTCGACGGCGGAGCCGCGGGCGACCGGTCCGACGCAGCCGAAGTCGATCGCATCCCGCTCCGACAGCGGGCCGGCGCTGACCAGACGGTCCAGGAACGAGTCGGTCCTCAGCAGCGTCGCCAGCGTGCGCCTGAAGTCCCGTTCCCAATCGCGCAACGTATCGCGGACCAGGCTCACGTAATCCGGCCCGAAATCGACGCGGACACCCCCTGGCACGATCGCGCCACGCAGGAACCGGTTGCCCACCACCTCGCCCGCCAGCCGGTGAAGTCGCTCCTTCAAGGCGGCGAACTGCGCCTGCGCGACGGCCAGCGAGGCGTCCTCGCACTCGCGGACGGTCACCTCGAGGTGGTTGTAGAGGCGTTCGAGCTCCGCGAGGACGCGCCGGATCGCCTGCCCACGCGCGGGGACTTCCGTTCCCGATAGCGACTCGACCGCGTGCGAGAACGCGAGCGCGTGCGCGACGCTGGAGGTGCCCGACACGCGTTCGGCCACCAGGACCGCAAGCTCGAGTGGAACCTCGCAGATCCGCCGCTCCGCGCCGCGGCGTTTGAAGAACAGCCGCTGCGCGCAGTAGGCGACGTCTTCGCCGCCGGTCTGGACCAGGTACTGGACTGACTCGAATACGCCGGAGCGCACCGGGCCGTAGGGGATCACGAACACCCCTGGACCGGAAAGCCGCCGCGCTCCGCGATGCTCGGGCACCACATCGTCGGGCTCGGGTATCGAGAGCTCGCCCCGGTCCGGCTCGTGACGGACCAGCGGCTCGAGCCGAGGATGGCCCTCGGGCACGATTCCGTACAGATCGTGGATCTCTCGCTCGAACCAGTGCGCGCCCGAGATCGTGGGCGTCAGCGACGGGTACGAGCCGCCCGTCGCCTCGGCGCGGAGCCGCACGACGCCCTCCGGCGACGCGACGATCGCGCACAGCTCCGGCGTGCCCGCCTCGCCGAAAGCGAACAGCATCATCAGCCGGCCGCCGATGGCCTGAACCTCACGCGCGAGATCGCCGTTACCGATCGGGTCTGCGACGCGCGCGATCTCGC
>JBKQJQ010000260.1:0-19152 GCA_052147875.1 Solirubrobacteraceae bacterium
AGGAGTGCGGTCTCCAGATCGCTTCCGGCCGGCTTGTATGCGTGGACTTTCTTCGCCCCAAGCCGAACCGGCCCGGAGGGGTGCGATTCCTGTTTGACTGCGGCGCGTTTACCGACGAGCAGCTGACCGCGATTAGCCTCCAAGACGCGGAGATCGAGGAGCACCGGTTCGCCGAGCCCGGTGAAGCGACGACGACGCTTCTCAGCGGACCGCTGCGCCGCCGCGTGTCGGCGGCGATCGGCGCGAAGCGCTGCGTGTACCTCGAAAACGGGCGGCCCGTCCCCGGCCTCAAGGCCTGACCAGAGCAAGGCCAGGAGCACATCAGGTCACAGCGAGTGGTGCGCCTCGATCAAACCGCGCTCTGACCGAGGCGGCGGAAGTGTTCGTTCGTTCCAGCCCAGCAGTCGCGTCTTGGCCGGATCGAGGCGAGTGTGTCGTTCCAGGTGGCGCGCACCGGCTATCTACCCAGGCTCGGATGGACGGCTCCGTTGTCGCAATCTCAGCCGTCGTGTCCGGCGGTCAGAGCGGGAACGACGCCGACCGGGTTGCCTGCCGAGTCCAGCGCCGCGTCGTAAGCTTCGTTTGTCCAACGTAGCGTGGGCGTCGAGACGAGTGACGTTGCGGGAGCTGGTGAGGGGCTTGGCGGCTAACGGAGAAAGCGAGGAACGAGTATGAGCGTGTATGCGGTGGTCGACCCGGCGACGGGGGAGGCCGTCAAGGAGTATCCGACAATCAGCGATGAGGAGCTCAGGGACGCGATCGCCAGGGCGGACAAGGCTCATCGCAACTGGTCCAGCGTGACCACGGTGGGGGAGCGGGCGGCTCTGGTTCGGCGGGTGGGTGAGCTGCACGGCGAGCAGCGCGAGCGGCTGGCCGAGATCATCGTGCGCGAGATGGGAAAGCCGATCGAGCAGGCGCTCGGTGAGGTCGACTTCTGTGTCGACATCTACGGCTTCTATGCCGACAATGCTGAAAAGCTGATGGCCGATGAACCGATCGAGCTGCTGGCGGGAGAGGGATCGGCATTCATACGCCGGAGCTCCCAAGGCGTGCTGCTGGGGATCATGCCGTGGAACTATCCGTACTACCAGGTGGCGCGGTTCGCGGGTCCGAATCTGGTGATCGGCAACACGATCCTGCTCAAGCACGCCCCACAGTGCCCTGAGTCGGCGGCGGCGATCGAGCAGATCTTCAACGAGGCCGGTTTCCCGGCAGATGCGTACATCAACATCTATGCCACGAACGACCAGATCGAGTGGGTGATCGCCGACCCGCGCGTCCGGGGGGTGTCGCTCACGGGGTCCGAGCGCGCCGGCACGGCGGTGGCGCAAATCGCCGGGCGCAATCTTAAGAAGGTGGTCCTGGAGCTTGGCGGCTCTGACCCGTTCATCCTGCTCGGCACCGACGATCTGGACGCGGCCGTTCAGGCGGCGGTGGGCGCCCGGCTTGAGAACACCGGACAGGCGTGCAACGCCGCCAAGCGGTTCATCGTCACCGACGAGCTCTACGAGCCGTTCCTGGAGAAGTTCACCGCCGCCCTGACCGCCGTGAAGCCCGGGGATCCGACCTCGCCCGAGACGGCGATCGGGCCGCTTTCCTCCTCGACTGCGACCGAGCGTCTTGCCGACCAGCTCACGCGTGCAGTTGATCAGGGCGCCACGGTGGTGGCCGGCGGAGACCACGAGGGCAACTTCTTCTCGACCACCGTCCTGACCGACATCAAGCCGGGCATGGACGCCTATCGCGAGGAGTTCTTCGGCCCGATCGCCCAGGTGTACCGCGTGGGCTCGGAGGGCGAGGCCGTCGAGCTTGCCAACGACACCCCGTATGGGCTGGGCTCGTACGTGATGACCAATGATCCAGAGCAGGCGCTGCGGGTGGCGGACAAGATCGACGCCGGCATGGTGTTCGTCAACGTCGTCGGCGCCGATGGTGCCGAGCTGCCGTTCGGCGGGGTCAAACGGTCCGGTTTCGGTCGCGAGCTTGGCCGATACGGCGCCGACGAGTTCGTCAATAAGAAACTCATCCGCATCGGTGGCTGATCCGCATCTGGAGCGACGCAGCTCGTGTGCTGATCATCGCTCGTGCAGGCTGTCAAGGGCTGCCCACCCGCTTGAGACGAGCTCCTACCAGCGCAAGGTGCACGTGGCTCGGCGACCGAACTGCACGAGCTAGACGGAATCGTGGACGTCCGGGCGGGGGACCTGAACGAGGTCAGTTATTGAGCGGCCGCCGACGCCGTGTAGCTGTTGGGCGCGTAGCAAGGCCGGCTCGGCGCGCAGCGACCGCAGCGTCGAGGTGGCCTTGACGATCAGCGGGTCGGCTTCGGCATCTCGGCCCTGCCCGATCAGCCAGGTGGCGAGCTCAGTCTCGGCGACCGCGAGCCAATAGGGATAGCTCAGTTTGCAAAACCCGTCGATCGCAGCCGCCAAGGCAGGCTCGACGTCGTCGTGACAATCACGCGCGGCTTCGAGCAGCGCGCGACCCCTGACGAGCTGCGCCCCGAGGAACGGGGAGACGTTGCCCGGCGGCTGGTCGGCGAGCAGGGCAAGCATGTTCTGGGCGTCATCGTGTCGCCCCAGCGCCAGCGCGGCCTGCACGGTGTCGGGCCACGCCTGGCGGACTGACTCGTGGTTGATGCCGAGCGTGTCGATCACGTGGGCGAGCATCAGCTCGCCGTGCTTGAGTGCTTGCTCTGGCTGCCCTTCGGCCAGCAACAGGCTGACCGTGATCGCGGCGTGGCAGGCCCGGCCCTCTTCCTCCTCGGTATGCTCATCGGCTGCCATCCGCTCGAGGCTGGCGCGTGCTGCGGAGAGCTCGCCCCGGAGGATCTGGAGGATCGCGAGGACGAAGTGAATCGATTCCGCTGCGGGACGGCTCTCGTTATCCTCGAGCAGCTCGCCGGCCAGCTCGTCGACCTCTGGCCAGCGGCCAGCGAGCAGCAACACCATCATCAGGTTGGCTCCGTTGAAGCTCTCCGCTGCGCGGTCACCGCGACGACGAGATAGCGTGAGCCCCGCCAGCGTCTGCTGTTCGGCGTCGGGCGAGTCCCACAGAACTGACTGGTTGCCGAGGTTGGTCCGCACCAATGCGAGCTGCGCGCTGAGGTGGTGGCGCTCGTCGATCTCGGTTGCGGCCGTCCACAGAGCGCGGGCTTGCTGCGGCCGGCCAGTTCGCTTGTAGATGAGCGCCTTGTTGCTCAGCGCATCCGCGAGCACCGCGGGGAGGTCGAGCGCCTCCGCGGTCGCCAGCGCCGCGTCGAGCGGCGGCTCTGCTCGTTGGTAATCGCCAAGGAACACGAGCGCGTGACCGAGGCGCACGTTCAGCTTTGCCACGTCGGGGTCAAGCCGGTCGCCACCCAACACCTGTAGTGCCGCACGGAGGCGCTCGACCGCTTCTTGAAGGCGTCCGAGCCGGTCGAGAGCGAGACCCAGGTCGCCGGCGAGCCGGGCGGCGTCGCGCTCCCGTCCGGCTGCACGGTGGGCGCCAATCGCGGCCTCCACCAGCTCGAGGGCTCGCCCCACGTGCCCTGACTGAAGGGCCATCTCGCCGGCCCTCTGGGTCAACTCGGTGTGCTCGTCCTCCCCATCGGCGAGCTCGCGCGCGGCCAGGTACGACCGCTCGGCCGCCTCCGGCGCGCCGACACTGGCAGCGCGACGCGCCGCCCGGCGCAATGCTGCCAGCGCTTTGGATCGCAGCTCGGCGGCATCCGGATCCTGGCCGGCGGCGCGATAGGCGTCCAGATAGTGGGAGGCGATCACCTCCGCGACGTCCTCGCCGTCGTCGGGAAACGAGAGGCGCAGATGCTCGGCGGCCGCGAGGTGACGGGTCATGCGCTCCCGCCGGGAAAGGGTCTCGTAGGCGACCGTGCGTAACAGCTCCTGCGCGAACGCGTATTGGCCCCGCTCCGGGGATAGCCGGTCGGCCCGGATCACCAGCACCTGCTTGCGCACCAGCGAGGCCAGCACGGCATCGAGCTGGCTCTCCTCGACGCCCCCCACGGCCGCCGCCGTCGAGCGCGCGAACGAGCCGCCGAACACGGACATCGCCTTTACGAATCCTCGCTCAACCGGATCGAGCGCGTCTAGCCGGGCCGCCAGCAGCAAGCTCAGGCTTGCAGGGACGTCGAGCGCACCGACTTGTCCAGCGAGGACCAAGCGGCCGTCGCGTTCGACGATCACGCCCCGGTCGGCCAAAGCGCGAACGATCTCGATCGCGTAAAGCGGCACCCCTTGTGCCCGTTCCATGATTCGCGCCGCCGCCTGGTCGGGCAACCCGACGACCACCCCGGCGAGCAGAGCACGCATCGCAGGCTCGCCAAGCGGGGCCAGCGGCAGCTCGATCGCCCCTGCCCGTCCGGCCGTCCAGCTGCCGCGGTCCGCTTCCGCATCCGGCCGATCGAGGGTCAGGATAAAGATCGGACTGGATGCCGACCAATCCAATAGCTGCCCGATGAAGTCCAGCAGTCCCGCATCGGCCCATTGCAGGTCCTCGAACACCAGCACGACCGGCAAGTGCTGTGTCAGGCGCTCGAAGAACAGACGCCA
Source organism: Solirubrobacteraceae bacterium (assembly GCA_052147875.1). Classification (GTDB taxonomy): domain Bacteria; phylum Actinomycetota; class Thermoleophilia; order Solirubrobacterales; family Solirubrobacteraceae; genus Palsa-465. The sequence goes on from JBKQJQ010000260.1 coordinate 4,548, forward strand.
GCCCGAAAACAGCTCGTCGCGTGCCAGGCCGGGTTCGTCGACCCCCAGCAGCACGCCCAGGCGTGGTCTGAGGAATTCGCGGTCCGCGGGCTCGCCAACCCACCGGTCGAGTCCCTCCGCAAGCCTCTGGGCCGCCTCCCGAGCCGGAGTCTCCTCGGCGATCCCAAAACGCTGGCGAACCATCTCCGCGAGGGCCGAGTAAGCCACCCCGTCTCCAAACGACAGGCACCTCCCGAAGTGCCATAACACGGTGTCCGACAAGCCGTCGACGTAGTTGAAGAACTCGCGACGCAGGCGGGACTTACCCACCCCGGCTTCGCCTGTGACCGCCACCAGTCTCGCCGATCGGCGCTCCAATGCCCCGTGAAAGAGCTCCTTGAGCAGCCATAGGTCTCCGTCGCGGCCAACAAACGGGGCCTGAAAACCCTGCTCTCGATCAGAACCACCGATTCCCGCGATCACCCGCGCCGCTCGCCACAGCCTCAGCGGTTGCGCCTTGCCCTTCACCAGGTGCTCGCCAGTGTCCTCAAACGCGATCGCTGCGCCGGTCAGGTGGGTGGTGGTTTCGTCGACCAGGACGGATCCGGGTGCCGCCAATGCCTGCACCCGCGAGGCGGTATTGACCCGGTCCCCCACCACCAGGCCCTCACCGGGGCTATCGAGCGCCGCGGCCTGTCCGGTCACGACCCCCGCCCGCGCCGCCAAGCCCACGGCGTCAACCTTTTCGCCGAGCACAGCAACTGCCTCGACCACTGCGAGCGCCGCTCGGACTGCCCGCTCCGCGTCATCCTCCCGAGCCGCCGCCAGTCCCCAGACCGCCACGACCGCGTCGCCGATGAACTTCTCGACCACACCACCGTGCCGTTCGATGATCGTCCGCGCGGTCTCGAAGTAACGTCCCAACAGCTCGCGCACGTCTTCCGGCTCACGTGCCTCCGACAAGGACGTAAAGCCCACCAGGTCGATGAACAGCACTGACACCAGGCGCAGTTCGGCGGAGGTCACAATTGCGCTCGGCGCCCCGGGCAATGCCGGTGGCGATCGATCGGCGCTGATCGATGGCTGCGGTCCGTCGGCCAGGGCGATTCCGCATTCCTCGCAGAACCTCTGACCCTCCTCGAAGCCGGTACCGCAGGCCGGACAGCGCAGCGTCAACGGCGTCCCGCACACCTTGCAGAACTTTGCGCCATCCCTGCAGTCAGATTGACACGCCGGGCAGATCACCCTAACCCCGAGGATTGAGCCGGCCCAAGGCTACAGCGTTGCTTTCGCGAACACCGGCTGTTAGCGTCCAACCGTCATCTGACCTCAAAGGGGTGGTGGGCGATGGGACAGCAAGAGATGGAACAACTGGCTGACCGGCTGACACAGGATGCTTCTTTCCGTGACCAGTTCCGGCAGGACCCGGTGGGCGCGGCGCAGGGGGCCGGGATCCAGCTCAGCGACGACGACGTCGCGCACCTGAACGCGGCTAACTACGCCGATCTCAGCGATAAGGACGTGGTCAAGCACCTGGTTGGGCATGACATGAGCCCCTGACGCCCGTCGGAGCCTGCGCTACTGAAGCCCGGGGGTTTCGGCGTTCGTCAGCAGCCGCTCCAGGAACACCGAGTCTGCAAGCTCAAACTGGGGCCGGTGCGGACCGGTCCGGCGCGGGTCGAGCCCGTTTAGTTTTTCGAGCAGGAGCAGCGCGTCAGCGCGCTTTTGATCGACGCGATTTGAAGCGATCCACGCCTCCAGGTCGTCGAGCTCGCGACCAGGCAGCGCTCGTTCGCGACCCAGTTCCAACAGCCACTCGTAGCGGCGGTCTGGATAGAAAAGGCGCTTGGCGACCGCGATCATCCGGCGACGGGTGCGGTCGCTGATCACGCGCGCAGCCGCCGCCTCGCGCAACGTGAGACGGATGTTGATCATCGCCTCGCTGGCGGTCGCGTAGCCCGCGCCCGGTTCGTGGGCTACGGCCACCTCGTCGTCATCTTCGAGTATCCCGTCGCGAAAGAGCTCGAAGATCCGCCCCACGCCCCGCATCCCGAAGGTTTCCAGTTCGGCTGCACGGAGCGCTCCCATGCTGGCGGCGCCGTACACGTGAGTCCCCTGTGTCAGTGCCCACAGGATTTCCTTGTGCCATACAGATAGTGTCCAGTCGAAGTAACCATCGATGATCCCGATTGCCTCGGCGCCACAGGTCACGGCGCGAAGCACGTCCCCCTGCCTGGCCGGCGGCTCGTAACTTGCGTCGAGCGTCGCGCGCGCGCTCGCCAGGTCGAGTGACGGTCCGACGAAGACGACGATCATGCCTTGGTCTCCTTCGGCGCCGAGGGCGACGCCGGAAGGTTCAAGCCTGGAATCGTCACGCGGACCACTGGGATGCCGAGCTCCGGACGCGTCAGGTCGACGGACACGACTTGGCGGATTCCAGCGCGTCGGAGCTGGTCGAGCTCCCAGTCCACGTCGGCTCCGACGTCGGTGCCGTACCAGGTTGGCGCAGAATCGAACCTCCGCTCTGAGCCCGCATCGATGAAGTCAAGGACGTGCTTGACGAACCTCGAGCCACGCAGCGGAGTGAACGCGCTGTCGCTCATGTCGTCGCGCGCGCCGGCGATGCGAGTCAGGCGGCTCTGGGCCGCCTCCGTAATTGCTCGCGCCAAGGCGACTTCGCGGCTAGGGTGACAGCCGTATCCGGCAGCTGGTCCGACGGCGCGAGAGTAACTTGGCGTCCGTTGCGCGATGTAACACGAAAACGCCGGAATCCCGGTCTCGCAGGTCATGTTCCAGACACCGACGGCGACCCCCGCGTCGCGACAACGCTCGAGCAGCGACTCACACGCTTCGTCCTTGATGGTCGTCAGATCCACACGGGTCGCGAATCTGATCACGTCGGGGAGCCCGTCCCAGATCGACAGCGAGTGCCGCTCCACCACCTCACAGATCGCGTGGCTGAGCGCCTCGTTGTGCGAGTTGCCCGACCCCAGCCCCGCCGAGGAGTTCGCAAACACGGTGCGCTCCGGACGGACCCGCCCCAGCGACACGCACTCATAAGGGATCCATCGCCGCTCGCCGGATAGGAGATCGTCACCCTCCACCCAGGTGATCGTCGGCTGTCGTTCGATCGTCGCGAACGAGGCCGGGCTCCGGAGCGGCAGCGTCCTGATGTCGACCGTCGCCGCGTGACTCGACATCTGGAGTGGCGTGCCCCGGACGAATTCGAGTTCGACCTCCTCGGCGTGGAACACCTCGGCGGCCTCCATCACCCCCGACAACTTGGCGGCATCAAGCGTGAGCCCCTTTCCCTGGTAGACCGCCAGCGTCCGTGCGTTGGGGCGGCACACCATCACGACCGGAATGCCGATGTCGTCGAGGCCTGTGACGTTCGCGACCCGGGTGATTCCCATTGCACGCAGATGGGGCGCGACCGCCGACCAGGTCTCGGCAAACGACCGCATGCGGTGCGTCCCGCGCGTGACTATCTTGGCCTCCATCGAACGGCGTCACCAACCGCCTACGGTCAGGGCGTCATGTCAGATAAGCGGGCACGAGCGCAACCTACGCCGCCCGGCACACCCTTGCAACCATGAGAAGAACACCAGCCCGACAGATTGCCCGATCCAACGACTTGACCTTCATTGGTCGATCAAACCGCAAGCGAGGACTCCTGGTCAAGATCCGCTAGACAGCGCTCGCGCTGCATCATCCCGACGGAAGCGCTTCGCTGGGAGGACTACGTCGTGCGGACGATCACCACGTCGCAATGCGCATGATGCGAGACATGATTCGGCACCGAGCCTAGTACGCGCTTGGCGCCAGTCATGCCTCGGTTGCCGACGACGATCATTTGGGCGCGTTGCTCGTCCGCAATCGCCACTAGCGCTCGCCCAGCCTCTCGCGACGTCAGGTGTGCCTCGCTCTCGACGCCTTGCTCCGCCAGTCGCTCTTGCGCCCGGTCTACGTGCTGCTGGGCGTGGGCTCGGTCACCCTGTCGGCCGGATCCCACCAGCGGAGTACTGTCGTCGCTGTAGGCGCTGACAACGTGGACGGTTGCGCCGAAGGCGCGTGCGATCGCACCAGCTCGGTCCACCGCGCGCTCGGCCGCGTCGGAGCCGTCAGTGCCGACGATGATCGATTCCCCGCTTTGCATCTCACTTCCTTTCCCGGTCCCGGCCCCCGGTCGGTCAAGCGCGTCCCGGTAGCGTTTTGTGCTTTCGGCGCAAACCGTACCCCGCGAGCACTGGACGGCGGGGATTTCTTTGTCCGCCTCGTGCTCCATGGAACGCTCCGCAGCGGAGCAACGCTCGGGGGCTGGCGATCGCGTCGCTCGCTGGCCGCGTCACCTCAAAATGTGGGAGTATCGCGGCGCCATGAGCGATCCCCGGACCGCACCGTTCGGCTCCGTGCGCCTGACCGACGTGGACACCCTGGCCGAGGTCGATCCCGGGAACTCGGATATCAACGACTGCGCGTTTCACCTGGTCCGTCGCCATTTCGACGTCCAGGCGTTCGGCGTAAACGCCGCGACCGGAGACGCCGGCGACGAGATGATCGAAGAGCACCACGAGGCCGACGACGAGGAGAACCAAACCAACGGTCACCAGGAGCTGTTCGTCGTGATGACCGGACGCGCGGTCTTCACGGTTGATGGCGAGGAGATCGACGCGCCGGCCGGAACGGTCGTCTTCGTGCGCGATCCCGGGTTGCTCCGCGCCGCCCGGGCAACCGCCGACGAAACGGCGATCTTGATGGTCGGAGGGCCCACCGGCGTCCCGTTCACCGTCTCGCGCTGGGAAGCATCGCTCCCGTAACCGGGCAGCGCCCCGGCGTCAGCCGCGCAACGCGCAACGCAGCGCTTGGGCCCAAACTCGGGGTTGCTAGGTGCCAGCAGACGGCATCGCCCGCCCGGACTGAGCCGGACGGGCGATCCGCGTGCACTCAGCCGGCGATTGCCCCGGCGAACCGCTCCGCCGGAGTGGTGGTCGCTTGCTCGCCGGTGAGAACGACCTTGAGCGCGTGCGTGTTGGCTGCGTCGGCAAACGTGTCGTACGCAGTCATCGTGTCCGCGAGCGGGAACCGGTGCGTGGCGAACAGCGACGGGTCAAGCCGACCGCTGACGATCAGCCGCATCAACTGCGGGATGCTGAACGTGTCGACGAGGCCCGTGGTGATCGTTACGTCACGGATCCACAACTTCTCAAGGTGCAGGGTCGCGGGCTTTCCGTGGACGCCGATGTTGGCCAACCGTCCGCCCGGACGGATCAGGTCGCTGGCCAGCTCGAACGTCTGCGGAACACCGACGGCCTCGAACGCGACATCGGCGCCGAGACCACCGGTCATCTCCATGATCTCGGCGATCGCGTCGTCTCTGCCGTTGTTGATCGTCGCGTCGGCTCCGAACCGGCGGGCGCTGTCCAAACGGCTGTCGGCCAGGTCGATCGCAACGATCCGACCGGGTGTGTACAGCCGCGCAGTGAGAATCGCCGCAAGGCCAATCGGTCCCGCGCCGACAATCGCCACGGTGTCCCCCGGAGAGACCATCCCATTGAGCACGCCGACCTCGTACGAAGTCGGAAGGATGTCGGCGAGGAATAGGACCTGCTCATCGGTCAGCTCTTCAGGGACCTTGTAAACGGAGTTGTCGGCGAACGGAACACGCGCGAACTCAGCCTGCAGGCCATCGATCAGGTGACCGAAGATCCAGCCGCCACCGCCGATGCACTGACCGTAGTGCCCTTCTTTGCAGAACCTGCAGCGCCCACAGGAGCTCACGCACGACATCAGGACGCGGTCGCCAGGCATCACCGTGCTGACGCTGGCGCCGATCTCCTCGACTACTCCAACGGCCTCGTGCCCGAGGATCGTGCCCGGTGTGGTCTCTGGCACATCGCCTTTGAGGATGTGCAGGTCAGTGCCGCAGATCGTCGAGGTATCGATCCGGACGATGATGTCCGTGGGATCGACGATCGTCGGATCCGCGACTGAATCCCATCCGCGCTTACCAGGTCCGTGATAGACGAGAGCCTTCATGACGCCTTCTCCGTTCTCGGCTGACGCGCGTCGATTTCGTTCGGGTGGCGGATCCGCCCGAAATCCATGACTGCGAATCAGCACGATCTCTGAGTTACAGCCTGTTTCCTTGGTGTGGCTCGACACTACGGCGGGTCGGGTCACCCTCACATCGGGGGCTTGCATCAACCCCGAATCGGTAGTTGCGTGGGCAGCCGTCGGGGCCGGTCCCGGCCCGCGTCCGAACTTGGCCGCACGGCTGCGATTCCCGCCGCGGCTCCGCGGGCGGCCAAACCCAGCGCCGCACCGGCCGCCTCCGCGCCGCGGTTACCGGCGCAGGATCGCTGCCAGCGGCTGAGTGTTGAGCACGTTGGCGGCTGTCGCCCAGCCGCGCCGCGCGGTCGCGACCGAGAAGCGCATGTTGTCGAGCCCCTTGACCGAGTGCGCGTCAGTCGAGCAGATGATCCGCGCGCCGGCGTCAATCGCATCCCGCACGTGCTCGCCGCTGAGGTCGAGTCGAAGCGGGAGCCCGTTGACCTCGAGCGCGATTCGTTCCAAGAGCACGACCTCGAACACCCGCTCGAGGTCGAGCGCGTTCTCTGGCCGGCGGTTGATGTAGCGACCCGTCGGGTGGCTGAGGCAACGGACGGAGGGGTTGCGGAGTGCCTCCAGGACCCGCTCGGTCATCTCGCGGCGCGGCATCCGCTGGCCGCCGTGGACGCTCGCCTGCACCCAGTCGAGCTCCGCCAGGACGTCGTCGGGAAGATCGAGTCGCCCGTCGGGCAGGATGTCGCACTCGATCCCGCTCAGGATGCGAAACGGAGCCAGGACCTCGTTCGCGGCGGCGATCTCGTCCGCCTGGCGGCGGACGTCGTCGGACGTCAGCCCCTTGACCGCGCCGACGGCCGGCGTGTGGTCGCAGATCGCCAGGTACTCGTAGCCGCGGTCGCGGGCCGCGCGCCCCATCTCCTCGACGCTGGCGCGCCCATCAGACCAGGTCGTGTGGCAGTGCAGGTCGCCGCGGATTTCGGCCAGCTCGACAAGCGCCGGAGGCCGGCCGTCGAACGGCGCCTCGCGCAACTCAGGCGGACACCATGGGATTCCGAGTGCGGCGTAGACGTCGGCCTCATCTCGCCCGGCCGGCAGCGGCTCGAGCGCCTCGACGTATGCCGAACACCCGGTCGCCCGCAACAGCGCGGTCCCGAACTCACGCTCGGAAGCGATCACGAGCTCGACCGGCACGCCATCGACCGTGACGCCGACGGCGCGCCGCTCAGACCGCTCGAGCTCAGCGACGATCTGCGGCAGCGCCGCGAACCGCTCGAGCGCCCCAGGATCGGGGCAGACGATCGACAGGTGCGAGCACGAATCGCGCCACCGCCGGACATCGCCGGCCGGCTCACCGCCGAGCGCCGCCGCGATCCCGCCCACGAGCTCGCGCGCGCGACTCAGCAACAGGCCGTGTCGCGGCCGCGGTCCACCCTCGCGGGCCAGCGCCTCGCGCAGCAGGGCCTCGGTCTTGGCGCCGATCCCCGGCACGCTGCGCAGACGGCCGTCGGCCGCCGCCTCGCGCAGCTCGTCGGCGGTCCTGACGTCCAGCGCCCGCGCGAGCTCGACCGCCCGCTTCGAACTCAACCCCAGATACCGCCCGAGCCCGACCAGGTCTGGAGCCAGCTCGCGCTCCAGCTCGGCGAGCTCGGCGATCTGCCCCGTCTGGACGAGCTCCCGCAGCCGGGCCTCGATTCCGGCTCCGATCCCGCGCAGCTCACGGACCCGGCCGGTCTGCACCAGTTCGGCGACCGGCATCCCGGCGCCGCGGATCGTGTCGGCAGCCCGCCGGTAGGCCCGCGATGTGTACGGATTTGCCTCCTGGAGTTCGAGCAACGACGCGAGCGCGTCGAGCTGGTCGGCGATCTGGGCGTTGTCCACCGCCAGAAGTTTCGCTGCAACGGCCGGACGCGCGCCTGTAGGCTGGGCCCAGCACCTAGGTACATGGCGTTCGACCTCGTCATCGACATCGAGAACACCCCTGGGGCGCTGGCCCAGGTGGCGGGCGCGATCAGCGACGCCGGCGTCAACATCGCCGCCGCCACGTGCGTTGGGACGCACGAGCGGGTCGAGCTTCACATCCTCGTCAAGCACGCAGAGGCCGCCAAGCACTCACTCGCGATCTCGCAGCTCGCGGTGACAGGCGAGCGCGAGGTGATCGTGGTAGACGTCGAGGACCGGCCCGGAGTGCTGGCCGACCTGACGCGCAAGATCGCTGGCGCGGGCGTCGATCTGGATCTCGTCTACGTCGCGACCCGCAACCGGGTCGTGTTCGGCTCGCCGGACCTCGCCGGGCTACGCAGAGCCCTCGACGGCTAGAGCGGCGCGAACAGGTCGACGACGTTGCCGTCCGGGTCCTTGACCTGCGCGTAGCGCTGACCCCAGAACGCGTCCCACGGCTCCTTGTAACTCTCGCTGCCCGCATCGACCAGCTCGCGGTAGAGCCGGTCGACATCGGCCGCTGAATCACATCTGAATGCCATTCCAACCCGATGGCCGTCAGACGGCGGCGACCACTCGGGATCGAACGACATGATCGACTCCTCGGCGTCGAGTGTGAACCGCAACCCCCCTGGCAGCGACGCCTCGACGTGGCCGTGACTCATCGGATCCGGTTCAGCCGGGAACTCGAGCCCGAGCCGTGAGTAGAACTCGATTGACCGGTGCAGGTCGGAGACGATCACGCCGACCACGTCGAACCTCGCCATCGGCCAATCATCGCATCCGATCAGCGCAGCGCCACACGCGGGTGCAGGATCGCCCGCCAGCCGCGTCGGGGTGCCGCATCCCGCAGATGCTGCTCGCGAACCCGCAGCAGCGTGACCGCGTGTGCGGTGGCGACGAACGGGTTGGCAACCACGCGCCCGTCGGCCAGCGACAGCGCCGCGATCGGCTCGCCGTCGGCGACCGCCAGCAGAACCGGACGCTCCAGCGCCGGCGCGTCGTCCAGCGCGGCGAGTCGGGCCACCAAAACGTCCTCGTCGGGTTGCGCGATGCGCAGTGCGATCGTCTGGTGCAGCGATGCCGGCTCGGCCGCTGAAGGCGTCGTGACCAGCCGCTGCCTGTCGGCCATCCGCCGCAGGTCTGCCACGTGCTCAGAAGCCATTATTGAATTGATCGGGGTCATCTTTCGCTCCTTACTCGACGCAATGCATCATGCGCCTAAGCCATGCCCCTTACATCGGGCAAAAGGAGCGAGTTTGCGGGCCTAAGGCCTTATCCGCAGGCGCCGGGGCCTTAGCTGCTCACGGCGGTCCGGAGGGTCCCGACGCTGCCGGGGACTCGAGCACCGGCGGCTGCAACAGCGCCGCATCCGAAGGGTCGAGAAAATCCATCACCGTGGCCGCGTTCGCGTCGCGGAATGTGAGCGCCGGGAGATTCCACTTGGCCTCGATCGTGGCCAGCACCGAGGTGTGGTCGTGCACGACGTCGGTGACCCCGTTCGGCTTCGAGTACGGCGACACGACGATCGCGGGTACTCGTGGGCCGTAGATGTCGTACGCGCCGGCGGCGTCGCCCGGCTGAAGCTTTGGCGGAATCGAATCTGGTTCGATTGCCGTTGGCGGCGCGACGTGGTCGTAGTAGCCGCCGTGCTCGTCGTAGGTGTAGATCAGCAGTGTGCGAGCCCACGACGGCGAGTCGAGCAACGCCTGGATCACCTTGTGCGCCCACACCTCGCCGTAGTACATCGACTGGGGGTCCTCCTCGGTCTCGCCCGGGGAGCCGAAGCGGACGCCGAGCGCGTCGAGCACCGCACCGACCCCGGGCACCGACTTGAGCCCCGCCACGAGCTTCGAAGCGGCGCCGATCGCAGGATCGACAAAGCTCACCGCCGGCAGGGAGCCGTTCGTGCAGTCCTCGTAGAAACGTGCGATGCGGGAGTAGTGGGTCACGTGTTTCAACGTCGAGGGGATCACGAACGTGAGCGGGAAGTCCGTGAAGTAGTTGCGCCAGCTGATCCCTGCCTCCTGCAGCCGGTCGAAGATCGTGCCGTTGGGCGCAGAGGCATCGAGCAGCTCGCGCGGGTCGGTGGCGATGCCGCCAAACGCGGTCCCGGCGAGCAGGAAGCGGCGGTTTGGGTATGTCGGGCCGGGCACCGAGCAGAACCACCGGTTGGCGACCGTGAACGTGCTCGCCAGCGAATAGGCGAATGGCAGCACGTCCGGCGGGAAGTAGCCCATCGGCTCGTTCGCGCCGACGGACCTCACGAACCCGTCCATCTTGCCGCCGTCGATTTGCTCGTGGGTGGCGTTCCAGCTCTGCGAGACGTGCGTCGCCTGGGCCGTGTTGCCGAACGCGAACGACCTCACCTCGCCGTCGGCGCCCGGATTCGAGTTCGTCGTCGCGCCGCCGGCGTCGAACGTGAGGCCGTCGGCCTGCCCCGTGCGTCCCAGTTCGCCGAGCAGATTGTCGAACGAGTGGTTCTCCATCATCACAACCACGATGTGGTCGAACGGCATCTCGTCGTTGACGGCCCCGACGGGCTCGTCCGGGAACGGCCGGCTGCCCGGATCTCTCACGCTGGCTCCTCTCCGCTAGCCACGTATTCGCGCAGACCGTCCGAGTCTAACCCGGGGCGCACGGGCTGAGTAGGCTGCCGCGCAATGACATCGGTGGTCCTCGTCCACGCCGGCGCCGGCGCGCGCTCGATTGAGCTAGACGAGCTCCAGCATGAGTACCGCTGGGCCCTGCTGACGACGCTGAAGAAGGCGAGCACGGCGCTCGAAGACGGCGGGAGCGCCCTGGACGCGGTCCAGGCGGCGGTCATGTTCATGGAGGACGAGGTCGAGTTCTTCAACGCCGGACGGGGCTCGGCGCTGTGCTCGGATGGAGCGGTCGAGATGTCGGCGGCGCTGATGCGGGGTTCGGACTGCGGCGCCGGCGCGGTGGCCGCAATCACGCGGACCAGGCACCCGATCGCGGCTGCCAGAGCGGTGCTCGAGAGCAGCCCGCACGTGCTGCTGATCGGCGCCGCGGCCGACGAGCACGCGGCGGCTGCCGGCGTCGAGCAACGCGACCGCGACTACTTCGTCACTGACCGTCAGCGGCGGCGCTTGGTCGAGGAGCCGTCGCGGTTCGAGCGGGGCACGGTCGGTGCTGTTTGCCTTGATCGCGACGGGCTGCTGGTGGCGGCCACGTCCACCGGCGGGATGCGGGGCCAGCGACCTGGGCGGGTTGGGGACTCGCCGCAGATCGGGGCCGGCACATGGGCCGATCGGAACGTGGCGATCTCGTGCACGGGCGACGGCGAGGCGTTCATCCGGGCGGGGGCGGCGCGCCGTCTCGCCCTGCTGGTAGAACAAGGCACGCCGCTCCACGCCGCAGCGGAACGGGCGCTCGATGATGTCGTCGCGCTCGGCGGTCAGGGAGGACTGATCGCCCTCGACGCGGACGGCAAGGCGACGCTGCCGTTCACCGCCGAGGCGATGCCACGCGGGGTCTGGCGCGCCGGCGACAAACCCGCGGTCTGGGTCTAGCGGCGCGCCCTACTCCACGGTCATGCCCTGCAGCACCACTGGCCGAGCCTCCGGCACGGTCACGCCCTGCAGCCCTGGAGCAGTCGAACAGCGGCAAGCCCGGCAAGCCCGGACCACGCCTGAAGACGAGCCGTCAGCCGAATTCGACGCCCTGCGCGAGCGGCAGCTGGTCTGAGTAGTTGATCGTGTTGGTCGCGCGGCGCATATACGCGCGCCACGCGTCAGAGCCGGACTCGCGGCCGCCGCCGGTCGACTTCTCGCCGCCGAACGCGCCGCCGATCTCGGCGCCCGAGGTGCCGATGTTGACGTTGACGATCCCGCAATCGGAGCCGTCGGCGGCCAGGAACCGCTCCGCCTCGCGCTGGTCGCGCGTGAAGATGCTCGACGACAGACCCTGCGGCACGTCGTTGTGCATCGCGATCGCTTCGCCGAGCTCGCGGTAGCTCATCACGTACAGGATCGGCGCAAACGTCTCGCGGCGCACGACGGCGGTCTGCGACGGCATCCGGACCAGCGCCGGCTCGACGTAATAGGCGTCGTCGAGGCCGTCGACGTCGCGCCGCCGGCCGCCAACGATCAGCGTCCCGCCGTCGGCCTGGGCCTCCTCCAAAGCAGCGCGCATCCCGTCATAGGCGCGCTCGTTGATCAGCGGCCCGACGAGCACCCCGTCCGACATCGGGTCGCCGATCGACAGTCGCCCATAGACGTCGCGGACCCGGTCGACGAGGTCGTCGACCACGTCCTCGTGCGCGATCACCCGCCGCAGGCTGGTGCAGCGCTGGCCGGCGGTACCGGCGGCGGCGAACACGATCCCGCGGGTCGCGAGCTCGAGGTCGGCCGACGGCGCGACGACCGCGGCGTTGTTGCCGCCGAGCTCGAGCAGCAGCCGACCGAGCCGCGCCGCCACCCGCGGCGCGACCTCGGCCCCCATCCGCTCTGACCCGGTCGCGCTCACCAACGCCACGTCCGGGCTGTCGATCAGCACCTGCCCCGCCTCGGCATCGGCGATCACCAGCTGGTGCAGGCCTGCCGGCGCGCCGCGCTCGACGGCTGCGCGGTCTAGCAGCGCCGCGCACGCCATCGACGTCAGCGGCGTCATCGGCGACGGCTTCCAGACGACGGTGTCGCCGCACACGAGCGCGACGGCGGTGTTCCACGACCAGACGGCGGCCGGGAAATTGAAGGCCGAGATCACGGCCACTACACCGAGCGGGTGCCAGGTCTCCATCAGCCGGTGCTCGGGCCGCTCGGAGGGCATCGTGCGCCCCTCGAGCTGGCGGGAGAGCCCGACCGCGAAGTCGCAGATGTCGATCATCTCCTGAACCTCGCCGAGCGCCTCCGAGGAGATCTTTCCGGCCTCAATCGTGACCAGTTCGGCGATCTGCCCCTTGTGCTCGGTCAGCAGCGCCCCGAAGCGCTTGACGAGCGAGCCGCGCACCGGCGCGGGCACCGTACGCCAGCTCGCGAACGCCTCGCGGGCGGTCCCGATCGCGGCCGAAACCTCGTAGGGACCGGCGCCAGGGACCTCGAACAGGTCCTCGCCGGTGATCGGGGAGCGCGCCCAGACGGTGGGTCCACCGGACATGGAGGCCGACGCGCCGCAGTGCTCAAGGCAGCCGCGGGCTCGGTCGCGAAGGGCGGTTGAAGTCGTGGTCGTCATAGCTCCCTAGCTTCGCCGATACCAGCGCGGCGATGTCGTGCGGGGCGGCTTCAGCGCCGCCCGTACGACGATCATCTCTGGTCCGTCAAGCGCCACGGCGCGACTCAGCGCCTGCTCGAACTCGGCTCCGAAGCCGTCGATCGACACGGCCGGGATGCCGAACGACGCCGCCAGCGCGACGAAGTCCGGCCGTGCGAGATCGACCCCGAACGGCTCGTCGCCGGCCAGCTGCTGATCGAACCGGAGCATGCCGTAGCCGCCGTCGTCTACGAGCACGATCGTGAGCGGGATCTCCGACTCGACGACGGTCGCGAGCTCGCCGCAGGCGTACATGAAGCCGCCGTCGCCGATCACGCAGACGGTCGGCCCGGCGTTGGCAAGGCAGGCGCCGAGCGCGGCCGGGAACCCGAACCCGAGCGTCCCCCAGCCGAGCGGATAGGCGAGCTTGCGCGGGATCGGCGCCCGCCAGTAGCCGCCGAGCCAATAGCCGGGGATGCACATGTCGGTGACGAGCACCGTGTCCTCGGGCAGCGACCGCTCGATGATCTCGAGGAACTCCTTGGCCCGTGGCTCGTCGGCGGTCAGCCCGTCGGCGACCTCAGCAGCGATCGTTGCCAGCCGCAGCTGTAGCTCGTCGAGCTCGTCGCACGGCGCCGTCCGCGGCAGCAGCTGCTCGAGCACCGCTCGCGCGTCGCCGACCAGCGTCAGATCGGTGGCGTAGTTCTTGCTCGCGTCCGCCGCGTCGACGTTGATCGCGATCAGTCTCGGCGGCGCCGGCATCAGCCAGTTCTGGGTCATCGAGCCGTCGAAGTCGGTCCCGACCGCTAGTACCAGGTCCGCCTCATCCCACAGCCTGCCGACCGCCGGGTCGTGGACCGGGCCCGGCACCAGACACGGGTGGTTGGCCGCCAGCAGCCCCCGGCTCGCGTAGGTGGTGACCACGGGCGTCGCCAGCCGCAGCGCCAGCTCCCCGACAAGCGGCCCTGCGTCGGCCCGGAGCGCGCCGCCGCCGGCCCAGATCAGCGGCCGCCCCGCGCTCGACAGCAGCTCGGCGGCGCGATCAAGATCCTCCGCAGGCACGAGCCCGCGCGCAGCGGGCTCCGCCATCCGCGCCGGAGCCGACGACACCGGCTTCGACAGCAGATCGGTCGGCACGCCCAGATACACCGGTCCCGACGGCGCGGCGAGCGCCACCACGGCGCACTCCAGCGCCACCGCCGCGATCTGCTCGGCGTCGTTCACCACCCGCGTCGCCTTCGTCACCGGCGCGAACATCGCCGCCTGATCGCGAGTCTCGTGCAGGACGCCGCGGTAAACGCCGTCGCGCCGGAGCGCCGCCGGAATGTCGGTGGCGATGATCAGCACCGGCGAGCCGCAGGCCATCGCCTCGCCCGTGCCGCCGAGCGTGTTGGCGGCGCCCGGGCCG
>JBKQJQ010000261.1:0-3767 GCA_052147875.1 Solirubrobacteraceae bacterium
AGCCGCTGCTCGTCCGCCCGCGGCTCGAGTCGCGGCGACGCGCGCCGCAAGCGCAGCGCCACGTCGCGACCGGCGGGCCTCAGCCCTGCTCGCAGGCACAATCAGCCGCGAGTTCCGCGGGCGCACACACCGCCGATCAGATCGCATCCGCGTATGGATACTCGGGCCTGTACGGGACCGGCGACCGTGGGGCGGGCACGACCGTCGCGCTGTACGAGCTCGAGCCGCTCAGCCCCACCGACGTGGCCGCCTACCAGGCCTGCTACCACACCCACACCCAGGTCAGCTTCGTCAAGGTGGACGGCGGCGCTGGCAACGGCATCGGCAGCGGCGAAGCGGCGCTCGACGTCGAGCAGCTGATCGGTCTCGCGCCGGATGCGAACCTGATCGTCTACGAAGGGCAGGACTCCGATTCCGGCGCTCCCGGAGCAGGCCCATACGACACCTTCAGGACGATCATCGACCAGGATCGCGCCCAGGTCGTGAGCATTTCCTGGGGCGAGTGCGAGCAGCAGCTCGGAGCCGGCAACGCCGCGGCCGAGAACACGCTGTTCGAGCAAGCTGCGGTCCAGGGACAGACGATCGTCTCGGCCGCCGGCGACAGCGGTTCTGAGGATTGCGACGGCGAGACGAGCGTTCCACAGACGCAGCTCGCGGTCGACGATCCAGCGAGCCAGCCGTACGTGATGGGGGTCGGCGGCACGTCGCTGAGCGCGATCGGCCCGCGCCCGACCGAGAGCGTCTGGAACGACGGCGGCATGCTCAGCCCGCTGCTCCAGTCCGGAGCCGGTGGCGGTGGGATCTCGAGCTTCTGGCAGATGCCGCCCGCCCAGCGCGACGCCGCTTCGTCGCTGAACGTGCTTGGTGCCGGCGTCACCGGGTCCGATTGCGGCGACCCAGGCGGCTATTGCCGCGAGGTTCCCGACGTCGCCGCCGATGCCGACCCGGCGACCGGCTACGTGATCTACTGGAACGGCTCCAACAGCCAGCCGGGGCAGCCGACCGGGTGGCAGGCGATAGGCGGCACGAGCGCCGCGTCGCCCGTCTGGGCAGCGTTCATCGCGCTGGCCGACTCGTCGCGCGGGTGTGCCAAGGGCGGGCCGCTCGGGTACGTGCTGCCGGCCCTCTACCGCGCGGCGTCAAGATCCTACGCGTCGGACTTCAACGACGTGAAGACCGGCAACAACGACTTCACTCAGACGAATGGCGGCCTGTATGCCGCCGGCCCGGGCTACGACGAGGCCTCGGGGCTCGGATCACCAAACGGCGCCGCCCTGGCGAGCAACTTGTGCCCCGACACCCTGCGGATCACGAACCCCGGCTCGCAGCGGTCGGCCGCCGAGTCGACCGTCCTTGTGCAACTGCGAGCCCAGGACGTTCGCGGCGCCGTCGTACGATTTCGGTCGCTTGGGTTGCCGTCCGGCCTGAGCCTCGATCAGACGACCGGCTGGGTCAGCGGCCGGATCAAGCGCCCCGGCACCTATCATGTGATCGTCGCCGCGGTCGATGGCCAGGCCGCGGTCGCCGCCGCGAAGCTCACGTGGACGGTCGGCGGAGCCACGCGGGTGCTCGGCACGTCGCTGACCGGCGTCTCCTCGGGGAGACCGACGCTGTCGTTCACGGTTGCGGCCGGGCACGCGTCACCCGCGCTTCGGGATCTCACAGTGACAATGCCCCGCGAGCTCGCGCTTGCGTCCGCGCGTGGCGTCAGCCTCACGAGCGGGGGCGCGCGACAGCGGTTCGCCGCCCACACGGCGGGCGGTGCGCTCGTGATCGCGCTGCGGCGCGCGCTCGGGCGTGTCCGGGTCAGGCTCTCCTACCCCGCGTTGCGGGTCGCCGGTCGCCATCCGAACGTCTCTGGTCGCCAAGCGGCGGAGCTAACGGTCGGGGTCACAGATGCCTCGCGCGGCTCGAGCCGCATCCGCGCGCACGTGTAGATGCCGCTCCTATCCGGGTCGTGCACCGGCGAGGTGCCGTTCGCGGTCGAACGTTGCTGGGCGCTGATCGCCGACGTTGAGCACGCCGCAGGCTGGCAGCGCACGCTCGAATCGCTCGCCGTCGTGCAACGCGACGAGCGCGGCCGGCCGCTGATCTGTGACACGGTCAGCGACGCCAAGCTGGCCAAGGTCCGCTGCCGGGTCAGCATGACCTACGAGGAGCTGCGCGCGCTGCGGTGGACCCAGGTCGAGTCGGAGGACCTCGAGGCGATGGAGGGCGCCTGGGAGCTTGTGCCACTTGGCCCGGCGCTGACACGCGCCACCTACAGGCTCGCGGTCGACCCAGGCCCGATCGGCTTCCTCGGGCGACCGCTGGAGCGAGTGATCCGCCCGATCGCGCTAGGTCATCAGGTGGACGAGCTCACGCGGGCGCTCGAGTCGGGTCGCTAGTGCGCGAGACCTCGCGTAACACGGCGATCATCGAGTCCGCCGCCGGCGCCTCACCCGGCTCCGAGAGCGTCGCGACCGTGACCTTGCGGACAGGGCTGCGGGGCGCGAGCTCGCGGACGACGATGTCGGTATGCACTCGCGTGAGCGCCAGGCGCGGTATCAGGGCGACGCCGACGCCGGCCGCGACCAGACCCTGGACAGTCTCGTAGTCGTCGCTCTCGAACGCGACGTCGGGCTCGAATCCGGCCGCCAGGCACGAGCGCACGACATGGCGCGCGCACGGGCTCGGGGCCGATGTCTGCACCCACTGCTGGTCGGCGAGGTCGACCAGCGACAGGGCCGGCTTCGAGGCCAGCGGATGCTCGGCCGGCAGCGCGACGTGCATCGGGTCCTCGAGCAGCGTCACCGACCGCAGCCCGACGCCCGGCCGCTCGCGGGTCCCGGGGAACTCGAACAGCAGCGCGAGATCAAACTCGCCGGTCCGCAGCCGTGGCGCGATCTCCTCCGGCTCGCCCTCCGCGAGCGTCAGCGCGACCCCTGGATGCGTCTGGCGAAAGCGCGCGACGGCGAGCGGCATCAGGGTGGCGCCCGCCGACGGGAACGACGCGACCCGGAGCCGCCCGGCGCGGACACCCATCACCGCCTCGAGCTCCGACTCGGCGGCCTGCACCTGGGCGAAGATCGCCTCCGCGTGGTCGACCAGCGTCGCCCCGGCCGCCGTCGGCCTGATCCCGCGCCGGTCGCGGACCACGAGCTTGGCGCCGGTCTCCGCTTCGAGGCGCGCGATCGACTGCGAGACGGCCGACTGTGTATAGGAGAGCGCCTCGGCGGCGGCTGAGAACGATCCCCGCGATACGACCTCGCACAGGACCTGGAGCCGGGCCAGGCTGATCATTAGCAAAGCTTATCGTGATGATGACCAACGTCATTAGCCCTGATAGAAGGCGGATGCGATCCTCGCAGCGAATTTCCGCCAAATAGCGATCTTTCGGGCCGAGATCAGGAGCAGAGAGTTGGCACCCAAGGCGATCATTTCGTACGACGGCACCCCCGGCGACCACGACGCGCTGATGCTCGGGCAGGTGCTGGGTGACGCCGGCGCCCAACTGACGCTCGCGTACGTGCGCCACGCGGCTGAGACGAGACGCGACGACGAGGCGCTGGCCGAGCAGGGCGCGTTCGCGCTGCTGGCGGGCGGCGCGGGGTGGCTCGAGGACCCCGATGTCGAGCGGCGCGTCGTGCTCAGCCCATCGACCGGCGAGGGCCTCGCCTGGCTCGCAGCAGTCGAGCAGGCGGACATGATCGTGTTCGGCTCCGAGTACCGCACGGCGGCGGGCCGCGTCTCCCCCTGCCGCTCGGCACAGATGCTGCTCGAGCGTG
>JBKQJQ010000262.1:0-3172 GCA_052147875.1 Solirubrobacteraceae bacterium
TGGGTTTTTTGACTGAATCGCTGGCGTGGACGATTTGATCGCGGGCGGAAGGTGTGATCGGATCGCGGGCGGAAGGTGTGATCGCCATCGGACGCTCCAAGATCAGACCGCCGCCCCGGACCGACCGTCGGGTCCGCCGCTCGCAGGCCCCGGCGGCCGCCGCTCCCACGGTTAAGACTCCGCGAAGCTCGCTTGACACGACCTTTGTGCGACTGATATATCAGCCGACCAGCGGTCAAAACGACCGTTCAAAACGTTGGTTCAACCTTGTCTGGGGATGCGCACGTCAACTGCACGCGAGCAGCCTGACCGGCCATTAGGGCCGGTTCGTCGACCACAGATCCTGGCCGCCGCGATCGAGCTGCTCAGGGAGCAAGGACTGTGGAATGTACGCGTTTCCGACGTTGCGCTTCGGGCAGGTACCAGTCCGGCCAGCGTCATTTACTACTTCGGGACCAAGCACCAGCTGTTCGAGCAGGCGATCGCCGACGCCGATGCCGCCTTTTACGCCGGCCTCTGGCCGGAGCTCGACGAGATCGAGAGCGGCATCGGTCGACTCGCATGTCTGATCCGGCGATCGAGCACCGCCGACTGGGTCCTGTGGATGGATCTGTGGGCCTACGCGCGGCGTCACGCGGAGATGCTCGAGGCTGAACTCGAGTTCCATCAGCGGTGGTGCAACGCGATCGCTGACGTGATCCGCCATGGCCAGGTGCTGAGCGAGTTTCGGACCGTCGACGCGGACGCTGTCGCCCTACGACTCGGCACGCTCGCCGACGGGCTCGCGATTCGCATGGTGTTGGACGAGTGCAACGGCACGCGCGAGCAGTACCTCGCGATGTCGGCCGAGGCCGCTTCGCTGGAGCTCGGCTGCGACCTCGCTCAGTTGCACCATGCGATCGCTGCCGTGCCGGACCAGACTGAGACCGAGGAGGTCGCGTGACCTAGCCGCGGCGCCTCGGCCGCCATTTCGACACCACGCCGGTCCTCGCTGATGCGCTGACCGCTCACCTGTTGCACATACGATGACACCTTTGGAGAGGGAGCTGACGTCATGAGCCTGATGACTCGCCGTTCGTTTGTGGGAAACGCCGCTAAGGGCGGCCTCGCGCTGTCGGCCGGAGGGCTGATCGCCGCCTGCGGCTCGTCCTCGCCGTCGTCGAGCTCATCGTCGGCGCAAAGCAGCGCCGCGGTTACGCCCAAGCACGGCGGGACGCTTCACGCCGGCCTGACCGGCGGATCGAGCTCCGACACGCTCGACCCCAACACCATTGTCAACAACACCGACTATGCGCGGACCGCAAGCCTTTACGAGGGGCTCGTCTGGACCAACGCAGACGCGCAGATGTATTACCGGCTTGCCGAGGAGATGACACCGAATAAGGACGCCACCGTTTGGACGATCCGCCTGCGCCCGGGCGTCACCTTCCACAACGGCAAGGACGTCACGGCCGACGATCTGATCTTCTCGATCAACCGGGTCGTCAACCCCAAGTCTCCCGGTGAGGCCGCGAACGCGCTGCACGGAATCATCGCCTCGGGGATGAAGAAGGTGGACAACCTCACGATCACGGTGCCGTTCTCCAAGCCCTACTCGACGTTCGCCGAGAGCCTGGCCAACAACATCACCGTCTACGTGGTTCCGGTGGGCTTTGACCCGAAGAAGCCGATCGGAACCGGGCCCTTCAAGTACGTGAGCTTCACGCCCGGGCAGCAGAGCGTGTTCGCGCGCAACGAGAACTATTGGGACACGCCGCTGCCCTACCTGGATCAGCTGATCATGACCGACTACTCCGATGAGACCAGCCAGGTGAATGCGCTGCTCAGCGGTCAGGTCCAGGTCGTGAACCTGCTCTCGCAAGCCACGATCGGGACCGTCACGGGATCCGGCAAGAAGGTCGTCATCTCGCCCGGTGGTGGCTGGAACCCATTCACGATGCGGGTTGACAATCCGCCCTTCAACGACGTGCGCGTCAGGCAGGCTTTCCGGCTCGCCGTCGACCGCGAGAAGATGCTGCAGACCGTATTCGGCGGCCACGGCACGATCGGCAACGACATCTTCGCGATCTGGTCACCGGAATATGACCACAGCATCCCGCAGCGCGCCTACGACCCCGAGCAGGCCAAGTCCCTGCTCAAGGCCGCCGGCCATGAGAACCTCTCGATCACGCTCGTCACGGGCGACATCGCGCAGGGCGTGATCAACATGGCGGAGGTGTACGCGCAGCAGGCCGCCGCCTCCGGGATCAACGCGAAGCTGCGCGAGATCACGGTCACCGAGTTCTACGGTCCCAACTACCTCAAGTGGGTCTTCGCGCAGGACTACTGGTACTACTCGCCCTACTTCCCGCAGGTCAACCAGGCCACGCTCCCAGCGGCGCCGTTCAACGAGACCCACTTCGACAACCCGAAGTACAACAGCCTCTACGCACAGGGGCTGGCGACGCTCGACGTGAGCATGCGCAACGAGATCGCCCACGAGATGCAGATGATCGACTACAACGAGGGTGGCTACATCATCCCGTTCTTCCCGGCGGTGATCGACGGCTATTTGCCGAGCGTCAACGGCATCGTGGAGTCAAAGACCGGTTCGTCGTTTAACAACTGGGACTTCCAGCACATGTGGCTCTCGTGATGTGCGGCTGTACCCGACAACCGCTCACGCACAATTACACGGTCGGATGTGAGCCGCGGTGAGCGCCGCCGCGCAGCCCGAACTGGCTGGATCCGGACCCCCCGCCACGGGCGTTTCTGCGAGCGCGTGGCGCCGGCGCCATCCGGTGCTTTCGATGGTGGTCGTGCGGATCGCGCTGGGGCTGTTGACGATTTTCGCGGTGTCGATCGTGATTTTCCTCGCGACGCAGGCGCTGCCGGGGAATGCGGCGTACGCGGTGCTGGGACACAGCGCCACGCCCCAGCGCCTCCACGCGCTCGAGCTGCAGTTGCACCTCAACCGATCGCTGACGAGCCAGTACGGAAGCTGGATCGGCGGGGTGCTGAGCGGCAATTTCGGGACCTCGTTGGCCAACGGGGAGTCGGTCTCGTCGCTGATCGGTCCGCGGCTGGTGAACTCAGCGGTGCTCGTGATCGGGGCGGGCCTGGTCGGCACGCTGTTCGCGTCGATCCTGGGGCTGATCGCGGCGGCTCGCCGTGACAAGCTGTTTGACCACAT
>JBKQJQ010000263.1:0-3171 GCA_052147875.1 Solirubrobacteraceae bacterium
GGCGGGGTCCTGTAGTCCGAACCGAACACGATCAGCGCCGCCCCCTCCTCCGCAGCCAGCCGTCCGAGCCCGGCGCCCGTCGACGGGTCGACGACGATGTGCTGCGGGATATCGGCGTCGTCCAGCCACGCTGCGCCCTGCGTCAGGCGCCGCTCGGCGTCGTGCTGGGCGATCTCTTCGCGGCGCGGGTCGTATTCCTGCGAGTGGCGGACGTAGGCCAGCGAGAGCTTCGCCGCGCCGGCGCGCAGCATCAGGCCGAGCGCGAGCGCGTCATCGTCGTTGGCGGTCCCGTCGTAGGACACGATCACGCCCACGGGCATGGCCCGGATACTCCGTCACGCGCGGGCGGGCGGCATTAGCCATCTGGACAACGATCGGCGCCGCACGGCTGTACAGGCGGATCGGACTGCTTTCTGTGCGACGATCGAAGCCGTGGGAGGAGTCACTTGAGAGTGATCAGGGCTGCAGCCTTGCCGCTGCTGCTCGCCCTGCTGCGCTTTCACGTGCACCGCGACTTCCACGGCCCGCCGTTTGACTACGTCGGTCTCGCGCTCGCTGCGGCCGCCAGTTGGATCGGAGTTCCCGGCCCCGGCGAGCCGGTGCTGATCTACGCGGGCGTGCTGGCGGCGCGCCACCAGCTCGACATCGTCGGCGTCGTGCTGGTGGCCTGGATCGCCGCGACCGCCGGCGGGATCATCGGCTGGCTGATCGGGCTCAAAGCCGGGCGAGCCGTGCTGGTTGCCCCGGGGCCGTTTCAGTCTCTGCGGATCGGAGCCGCGCGCCGCGGCGAGCGGATCTTCGACCGCTACGCCGTGATCGCAGTGCTGATGACGCCGTCGTGGGTCGCCGGCATCAACAAGGTACGCGGGTCCGTCTACCAGCCGACGAATGCGCTCTCGGCGCTCGCGTGGGCAGCCGGACTCGGCTTCGGCGCGTATCTGATCGGGCCCTCGGTGCTGGACTTCTTCGACGACCTTGGGCTTGTGACTGGGGTCGTCACGGTCGTCGTGGTCGTCGGGTTGGTGGCGATGGAGATCTTCTGGCGGCGGCGTAGACAGACGCGCCGCGAGCTGCGCTAAAGCCCGGTCCCGGTCCAGTTGACCGTCATCAGCGGCGGAGTGGGCTCGCCGATGTTGAACTGGATCAATGCGTGCGGCAGCAGCGGGATCGACCGCAGGCTCTGCTTCCACGGCTTGCCGTTGAAGAACGCGCTGATGTGGCCGTGGACGCTGCCGACCTGGGTCGCCGACAGCGGTTGCTGCCACTCGTCGAAGAACTCGCCGAGCGTGTAGACGCGGTCGGTCGGCGACTCGATGTGGATCACGCCGTCGGCGGTGTGGGTGTGAAGCCAGTAGAAGCACTTGCCGCCGGCGGCGACCGGGCCGTAATTGGTCGACTCGGCGACCGATCCGGGGATACCGATCCCGGCCGGCAGCTGGGCCAGGCGGCCGTCGACGAACACCGCCAGGTGGGCGTGGATGTGGTAGGCGAGCTGCTCGACCGGCGCGCAGCGGATGCCGTCGACCGCCGTTCCCGGCAGCGTCGTGCCGGCGGGAGCGATTTGGGGGCCCTCCTCGAGCCGGATCCCCTCGTAGCCGATCCCGTTGGCCGGATAGTAGGCCGCGGTGGAGCTGGTGCTCGTCGTCGAGGCGTCTGGCGCGGTCGGGTTCGTCCGTGACGAGCTCGACGTGGAGCTGCCGCCGCATGCGGCCAGCGCGATCACGGCCAGCAGGCCGGCGAGCCCGCTGAGGAGCCGAGATCCCATCGGCCGCGAACCGTAGCTTGATCGGCAATCGGACAGCATCGATACTGCGGGGCTGATGGCAGACGAAGAACCCATGGGCGGCATGCCCATGTCGACCGCGCTCGAGTTGCCCGGCCTCCGGGTCCGGGAGAACCTCGGCGTGTGCTACGGGCTGGTGGTCAGGAGCATGGGGTTCACGGGCGGGGTCACCGCGTCCTTCAAGGCCCTGCGCCGTGGCGAGATAACCGAATACACCCAGCTGCTGGAGGACTCGCGCCGCCACGCGCTCGACCGGATGGTTGACAACGCGCGCCTGCTAGGTGCCGACGCGGTGATCGCGGTCAGGTTCGACTCGTCCGAGATCGGCGGACAGTTCACGGAGATCATCGCCTACGGGACCGCGGTCAAGGTCGAACCGGCCAGCTGAGCGGCCACGCGCACGTGCTGCTGAGTGACTCAGACCGCGAGCAGCTGTTCGAGCGGCTCAACCGGCACGCCGCGGCGGGCACGCTGACGATCGAGGAGCTCGAACGGCGAGTCGAGGTGGTGGCCGGCGCGCAGACCAGGGAGGAGGCGGCCGCTGCAATCGCCGATCTGCCGCCGCTGCCGGGCGACCCCCGGCCCGCTCGTGCGCGCTGGCGCCGCGGCCATGGCGACGCGGAGCGTCCGCGGGCTGATTGGCGTCCAACCTCGGAGCGCTTTCGCGACCCGCGGACGAATCGGGTGATGCGGGTCTGGGAGGACGCCGCGGGCGCGCGCCACTACGTCCCCGACGACGAGAGCTGAGCGCTTAGCTCCGCCCGCCGCCGCCAAAGAGGCGCAGGAACAACAAGAAGACGTTGAAGATATCGAGGAAGATCGAGGCCGCGATCACGACCGAGCTCGCCGGGTCGGCCCGGCGCAGGCGGTTGAAGTCGAAGATCGTGAAGCCGCCGAAGATCACGATCCCGAGCACGGCGTAGATCAGGTTCGCATGCGGGATCGCGACGAAGATCGCGACGAGACCGAACAGGATCAGCGCCAACAGCGCCCAGAACAGCACCCTGATCCAGGACGAGAGATCCCGCCGGGTCGCATAGCCGACGGCACCCAGCCCGGCGACGAACGCGCCGGTCGCTCCGGCAGCCTGCCACAGCACCGCCGGGTTGTCCTTCGCGTAGGCCGCGATCACCGGCCCGATGGCCAGCCCAAGCAGCAGCCCGAGGCCGAACAGCAGCAGGATCGAGAGCTGCTCACGGCCGCGTCGGGACGCCCACTGCAATCCAAACACGCACGCGAGTGCCCCGATGAACAGCGGGAAGAACGCGCCGCCGCTGAGAGTGCGGCCGATGTAGGCACCCAGAGCCGCGCAACCGACCGTAAGCGCGACGAGACCCATCGTCTGCCCGAAAACACCACGGACCTGATCGCGCGTCAGAACTCCGCGC
>JBKQJQ010000264.1:0-7761 GCA_052147875.1 Solirubrobacteraceae bacterium
AAGCACCTCATTAGGGTCGTTTTTTCGCCGTGGCGTGCGTGACTGCGGGCGATTCGCGGTCATCGCTGAGAAGCCCTAGCACCGCCCTCTTCAGCCGCGACCGCTGCCGGTCGTCGGGTCCTCCAAAGCTTCGATCCGGTCCAGTGCACCACGATTGTCCAGCCCGACAGGTAGCGGTCGAACACCCGGGGGTCGATGTATGAACGTCGCGCGACAGCCGGCTTACGGATCGGGAGAGATCCACACGTCCTTCCACGCTGGGGGAATCGCGAGCTGCTTGATGCGCAGGATCTCGTCCGTGTCCTTGACCGTCTTGCCAGACGCGTCTCGGAACGAGAAACCATTGCCGCGGGCGACGCGTGTCAGACCCGGGCGTGAGCAGTCCGAGCGGCGCAGTCTCCGCTTGCGGTTGCACTGCATGGTGGCTCCCTACCCGGCCGGCACCGTCGGCATGCCCGCGGTTGACGGCCCCGCGCGCCCGGGTAGAGCTTGGAATACTCAGGGTTAGATGACGGAATCCACGTACACATCAGATCTCGCACGCAACCTGGCGCCAGACGTCCTCGACCGGTTCCTGCGATATGTGCAGATCGACACGCAGTCTGAGCGTGAGCGCACACGATCGCCCAGCACGTCCGGTCAGCTCGAGCTAGGCCGGCTGCTGGTCGCGGAGTTGCGAGCGGCAGGCCTGTCGGACGCGGCGCTCGACGACAACGGCTACGTGACCGCGACCCTGTCCGGGAGCGAGGGCGCCGAGCACGTGATCGGCCTGATCGCACATATGGACACGACCCCAGACGCGCCGGGTGCCGGTGTGCAGCCGATCGTCCACGGCGACTATGACGGTGCGGTGATCGAGCTGCCACGGTCTCAGACCAAGCTCGACCCCGCGACGATGCCGGAGCTGCTCGACAAGCGGGGCCACGATCTGGTGACCTCGAGCGGGGATACGCTGCTGGGCGCAGACGACAAGGCCGGTGTCGCCGAGATCGTCACCGCCGTCACCTATCTGGCTGCCCATCCGGAGCTGCCCCGGCCGACGCTGCGGGTCGCGTTCACGCCCGATGAGGAGATCGGCGAGGGGGCGACCCTGTTCGATATCGATCGCTTCGGAGCCTCGTTTGCGTACACGCTCGACGGCTCCGAGCTCGGCGAGCTCCAGGACGAGACATTTGCGGCCTTCGAGCTGACGGCCACGGTGAGTGGAGTCGACGTGCATCCGGGTCAGGCGACGGGCAAGCTGGTCAATGCGCTGCGGATCGCGGCCCAGATCCTGACCGCGTTGCCGTCCGACGACCTGACTCCGGAGACCACAGCCGGCCGCGAGGGGTTCATCCATCCCTACTCGCTGACCGGAAGCACGAGCTGCGCTCAGCTGCGAGCGATCGCTCGCGACTTCGACGAGGAACGTCTTGCCGAGCACGTGGAGCTGTTTGAGCGCACGGCGCGAGAAGTGCTGGTCGAGCATCCGCGCGCCAAGGTCGAGATCAACGTCCAGCGCCAGTACCGCAACATGCGCGCTTACATCGAGGCCGTGCCGCAGATCGTCGAGGCCGCCGAGGAGGCGATCCGAGCTGAGGGCATCGAGCCGATCCGGACCCCGATTCGGGGCGGTACCGACGGGTCGCGTCTGAGCGAGATGGGGCTCCCGACGCCGAACCTGTTCACCGGCGGTCACGAGTTTCACTCTGTGCGCGAATGGGCTTCGGTCAACGACATGGCCGCCGCTGCGGCGACGATCGTTCGACTCGCCGATGTCTGGACGCGAGTCGGCGAAGTAGTCTCCACCGGGTGAGCGCCGAGGGCATCAGCTCCCTGGCCTCGGTCGACGGGGACATCATGCCTGTGGCCGAGGCGACGATCCCGATCACCGACGAGGGGCTGGTCCGTGGCGACGGCGTGTTCGAGGTGATCCGTGTCTACGACGGAACGCCGTTCGCGTTCGAGGAGCATTTGGCACGTCTGGGCCGCTCGGCCAAAAACCTGCGTCTGCCGGTCAATCTGGAGGCCGTGCGGGCGGACGCCAACCGGTTGCTGGCGCACGCCGGCGCAGGTCCGGACCACGACCTGCTCCGGATCATGGTCACGCGCGGCGGTCGCAGGCTGCTGATGACCGAGCCGGTGCCCGCGATGGCCGAGCACGCGCGCGTCAAGACGATCACCTATTCGCCAACCCGCGTTCTCGACGGCGTCAAGTCGCTTTCCTATGCCGCCAACATGCTCGCCAGCCGGCGGGCGCGCGAGCAGGGCTATGACGAAGCTCTGTTTGTCACGCCACATGGCCGCGTGCTGGAGGCGCCGACGAGCTCGATCTACTGGGTCAAGGGCGACGAGATCCTGACGCCGCCGCTCGATGACCACATCCTCGCGTCGATCACCCGCGCGATGCTGATCGAGGTCGTGGGCGTTCAGGAGCGGGCGTGTCCGCTCGAGCAATTGCTCGCCGCCGACGAGGTGTTTCTCGGCTCCACCGCGCGGGAGGTTCAGCCGGTGATCGCGATCGATGACCGCACGTTCGCGGCGCCGGGGCCGGTCACGCAGCGCGCTGCTCTGGCGATCGAGGCGCGCATCCGGTCAGAGCTCGAGGGGTGAAGGTCCTCACCGTAATCGGCAACCGCCCGCAGTTCATCAAGGCGGCGGCGGTTTCCCCGAGACTGCGCAAGGTGCACGAGGAACTGCTCGTTCACACCGGCCAGCATTACGACGATCGGCTATCGGCGATTTTCTTCGCCGAGCTTGGGTTGCCGGCGCCAGACGAGCAGCTGGGCGTCGCGCAGGGAACCAGCAGCTCGCAGACGGCGCGGATGCTGACCGCACTCGAGCCGATCCTCGAGCGCGAGATGCCCGATGTCGTCCTGGTCTACGGCGACACGAACTCGACGCTCGCCGGCGCGCTCGCCGCGGCCCAGGCGATGATTCCGGTCGCCCACGTGGAGGCCGGGATGCGCTCGTTCGACCGCTCGATGCCCGAGGAGCTCAACCGGGTGCTCGTTGACCATGCCAGCTCGCTGTTGCTGTGCTCCAGCGAGGTCGCGATGGCGAACCTGCGGCACGAGTCGGTCACCGGGCTGACAGAGCTGGTCGGCGATGTGATGGTCGACGTAGCTCGTCAGGCTCAGCCAAGGGCGCGCGAGCGGACGGACCTGATGCGTGACCACGGCGTCGAGCCGGGGGAGTACGTGCTGGCTACCGCCCACCGGGCCGGCAACGTCGACGACCCCCAGCGGCTCGCGCGTCTGGTCGCAGTGCTTCGGGCGATCCCGTTCCCCGTGCTACTGCCTTTGCACCCGCGAACGCGCGCGCGACTGGACGCGACGGGGATGCTCGAGGAGCTGCGGCTGGCGCCCGAGGTGCGTCTGCTCCAACCGCTTGGCTACTTCGAGCTCACGGCGCTGCTGTGCAACGCCCGCGCGGTGCTGACGGACTCGGGTGGGCTTCAGAAGGAGGCCTACCTGGCCGGCGTGAAGTGCATCACGATGCGCCCGAGCACCGAATGGACGGAGACCGTCGAGCAGGGCTGGAACGTGCTCGTCGACCTTGATCCAGAGGCCGCGCTCGCGGCGCTTGGCCGCGAGCCCCCGCCCACTCACCCCGACCTGTATGGGGATGGTCGCGCGGGCGAGCGCGTCGTCGCCGCGCTTACACTGCTGGCGGGTCATGCATGACTGACCAACCCGTGCGTATCGGAGTAGTCGGGCTCGGCTACTGGGGTCCGAACCTGGCTCGGAACTTCGCGGCGATCGACGGCTGCGAGCTCGTCTACTGCTGCGATCAGTCAGAGGCAGCTCGCCAGCGGGTCGCACAGATGTTCCCGAGCGCGAACGTCACCGCCGATTTCAATGAGCTGCTCGGCGATCCGGCACTCGACGCGATCGCTTTGGCAACCCCGGTGCCGACCCACGCCAGGCTTGCGGTGATGGTGCTCGAGGCCGGCAAGCACTGCTTCGTCGAGAAGCCGCTCGCGCAGTCGGTCGCCGACGCCGACGCGGCCGTGGCCGCATCTGAGGCGGCCGGCCGGCTGTTGATGGTCGGGCACCTGCTCGAGTACCACCCGGGCGTGGCGAAGCTCAAGCAGCTGACCGGCTCCGGCGAGCTCGGCGAGATCTACTACATCTACGGCAACCGGCTCAACCTAGGCAAGTTACGCGCCGACGAGAACGCGCTCTGGAGCCTCGGCGCGCACGACGTGTCAGTTGTGCTGCACCTGGCCGACGAGGAACCGGTGGAGGTATCGGCCCACGGCGAGGCGTACGTGCGCGAAGGCGTCGAGGATGTCGTCTTCTGCTTCATGCGCTTCCCGTCCGGCCTGTCGGCGCACCTGCACCTCTCGTGGCTCGATCCACACAAGGAGCGCCGGTTCACGGTCGTCGGCTCGCGGCGGATGGCGACCTTCGACGACATGGACCTCGAACGCAAGTTGACCGTTTACGACAAAGGCTTCGACGAGGATGCGCGCGGGTATGGCGAATACATCACGCGCAGCGGCGACATCTACTCGCCGCGGATCCCCAACGCCGAGCCGCTGCGGGTCGAATGCGAGCACTTCGTGGAGTGCATCCGGACCGGCGCCCGCCCCCGGTCCGACGGCGCCAGTGGGCTGCGAGTCGTTCGAGTGCTCGAGGCGCTCGAGAACTCGCTCCAGGACTCGCGCCGCGGGAGCCGCGTCGGTGCGGGCTGACCGCGCCGGGGCGCACGTACCCCCGGGCGCCGTGCTCGCTGATGACGTGACGGTCGCGCCGGGAGCGGTGATCTACGACGGCGCCAGCGTCGGGCCTGGGTCGAGCATCGGCGCGGCGGCCGTCGTCCACCCGGGGGCGCAGATCGGTTCCGACTGCGTGATCGAAGACGGTGCCGTGCTCGGCAAGCGTCCTCGTCTTCGCCGCGGCTCTAGCGCGGCGGGGGCGCTCAGCGAGGCGCTGCGGATCGCCGATGGGGTCACGATCTGCGCCGGCGCCGTCGTTTATGCGTCGGCGGCGATCGGTCCGGGGGCGATCATCGGCGACCAGTCGCAGGTGCGCGAGCGAGCGGTCATCGGGGCCGAGTCGGTCGTCGGCCGCGGGTCGACCGTCGACTTCGACGCAGTCGTCGGCGATCGGGTCCTGATCCAGACGGGTGTGTACGTGACGGCCGGCTCCGTTGTAGAGGACGACGTGTTCCTCGGTCCCGGCGTGTCCACCACCAACGACGACACGCTGAGCGGCCCTCAGCGCGGCGCGCCGCTGGTGGGACCGACCTTTCGGCGGGCGTGCCGGGTCGGCGGCGGCGTCGTGCTGACGCCGGGCGTGGTGATCGGCGAGGAGGCGTTCGTCGCCGCGGGCGCGGTCGTGACCCGCGACGTCGGCGCGCGCGAGGTCGTGATGGGCGTCCCGGCACGCGTCGTGCGGCGGGTCGTCGACGGGGATCTGCTCGAGCGCTGGACCTAGTGGGCGGCGCTAGGCCGCCGGGGCCGCGCCAGCCATCCCGACCGAGCTCTCGGTCCAGATCACCTGCTCGCGCCCGGGCCCGACTCCGATCAGCGCGATCGGCACCCCGACGAACTCGGCCACGAATCGCAGGTAGTCGCGTGCCGCGCCCGGCAGCTCCGACTCGCTCGTGCACTCGCTCAGGTCATCGCTGAACCCGGGGAGCTCGTCGTACTCGCCGGCGGCGTGGTGCAGGACGGTCTGGTGATAGGGGAAGTGGTCGAGCTCCGCGCCCTCGTCGCTGCGGTAGCGCGTGCAGACGCGGATCGGATCGAAGCCTGACAGCACGTCGAGCTTGGTGATCGCCAGCGCGGTCAGCGAGTTGAGCCGCGCGGCGTACCGGAGCGCGACCAGATCCAGCCAGCCGACGCGCCGCGCCCGCCCCGTGGTCGTGCCGTACTCGCCGCCGCGCTCGCGGATCTCATCGGCGAGCGGTCCTTCAAGCTCGGTCGGGAACGGGCCCGCGCCGACGCGCGTGACGTACGCCTTGGCGACGCCCCACACCTCGTCGATGTCCTTCGGGCCGACGCCGGCGCCGATGCACGCCGCGCCGGCGACCGGGTTCGACGAGGTGACGAACGGATACGTACCGTGATCGATGTCGAGCAGCGCTCCCTGAGCGCCCTCGAACACGACCATCTCGTCGTCATCGAGCCGCTGCAGCACGAGCCGCGAGGTGTCCGCGATGTATGGCTCGAGCACGTGGCCATAGGTCAGGTACTGGTCCGTCATCGCCTGCAGGTCGAGCGCTGGGTCCTTGGCGAACGGGCGCAGCGACAGACGCTTCGGCTCGAGCGCCGCGACGATCTTCTTCTTCAGGATCTTCTCGTCGAGCAGGTCCTGCATCCGGATCCCAAGCCGCGCCGCCTTGTCGGCGTAGCACGGCCCGATGCCACGACGAGTGGTTCCGATCTCGAGCTTGCCGAGCTTCGCCTCGCCGGCGTGGTCGAGCATCAGGTGGTAGGGCATGATCAGGTGCGCGTTGGCCGAGATCCGCAGCGCCCGCGTGTCGATCCGGCGCCGGCGCAGCTCGTCGAGCTCGTCGGTCAGGACCTTGGGATCGATCACGACCCCGTTGCCGATCACGCACAACTTGCCTGGGTGCAGGATCCCCGACGGCATCAGATGCAGCTTCCACGTCTGCCCGTCGCGCACGATCGTGTGGCCGGCGTTGTTGCCGCCCTGGAACCGCACGACGGCATCAGCCCGCTCCGCGAGCATGTCCGTCACCTTCCCTTTACCTTCGTCACCCCACTGGGCGCCGACGACCACGATTCCTGGCATGACCCGGTGCAGTGTACGAGGGGAGCGGGCGACCGCCGGTTCGTCAGAGCCCCGCGAGCTTGACGACCTGGATCTGAGAAGAGTTGAAGTGGGACACAAGCAGCGTTTGCCCGTTGGGGGTGACGGACATGTCGCGCGGGAACGCGCCCGCGCTGAGTTTTCCGCTGACACTCGGTCTCTCGGCGAGCAGGTCCGCGACGTTGACGATCGTCAGGCCGCTGCTCGCGCCCCTGATCTCGAGCCTGTTTGAGTCAGCGACAGCCGCCTCGCTGCCGCCGTCGCCCGTCGTCACGCCGACTGGCGCCTCGCCGACCCGCGACCGCGCGCACGGCCAGCAGGATCCCAACCACCGCGCATGGGTTCAAGCGGTTCGCAAGTCCATCCGGTGGTCGTCGCCGAGCAGCGGCAGCTCGTCGCACATCTCCGTCAACCGTGACACGGTCCGCTCCGTGATCTGCTCGCACAGCGCTCGGCGGTCGAGGATATTGGTCGTGATCACGATCGAGCGCTGATCCTCGTAGCGGCCGTTGACGATCGAGTAGAGCTCCTCGAGCACCCAATCCGTCGTCCGCTCGGCGCCGACGTCGTCGATGTGCAGCAGGTCGACGCGGATCAGCCGATCGAGCAGGTCGACGTGTGAGCGCTCGGTCCGGTGTGTGTCGCGAATCTCGTTCAGCAGCCGCGGCAGCGAGTAGATCGCAACCGAGCGCCCGGCCTTCAGCGCAGCGTGGGAGACGAGCATCGCGAGCGTCGTCTTGCCGGTTCCGGGAGGGCCCATGAACCACAGGCCGCGCCCGGCGTCGAGCTGGTCTTCGATCGATGCCGCGTAGCGCCGCGTGGCCGCGACGATCGCTGGCGCAATGTCGCTGACCGGCGGCCGCTCGAACGACACGTCGCGGTAGCGGCGCGGGACCACCGCCGAGAGGCTGCGCGCCTTGACGCGCGCTATGCGTTGCGGGCGACAGCGGCAGTTATACGCGGTATTGGTCGCCTCGTCGTAGCGAAGCCCCGAGCC
>JBKQJQ010000265.1:0-6551 GCA_052147875.1 Solirubrobacteraceae bacterium
CCACATCCGATCGCGGCCTCGCGGCCGCCAAAGCCCTCCGCGACCAGGGCGTCGAGATCGTCGCGGTCGCCGATCTCCGTCCGGACGCCGACGACGCCGCGCGCGAGCTCCGCCAGTCCGGCATCCCGGTTTTCCTCGGCCACACGGTGATCGAGGCCAAGGGCCGCAAGGCGGTCAGCGAGGCCGTGATCGCGCCCGTCGGCGGCGGCGATGAGCACACGTTCCAATGCGACCTGCTGCTCGTCTCGGGCGGCACGATCCCCGCCACGTCGCTGGCTCTGCAGGCCGGAGCACGCAGCTCCTACGACACCCATCAGGGGCACTTCGCGCTCGCGGAGCTGCCGGCCAACGCATACGCGGCCGGCGAGGTGGCGGGCTCGCACACGGACGCGGCGGTCGCCGATTCAGGCGAGCTCGCCGGACTCCAGGCGGCGCACGCGCTCGGGTTCGGCAGCGATGAGTCGCGCCAGCGCGAGGAGACGCTGAGCAGGCGCGCAAGCGAGACGCCCAACGTCGCCGTCGCACCGCCGGTCAGCGGCAGTGGCCGCGGCAAGTGTTTCGCGTGTCTGTGCGAGGACGTGACCAGCAAGGACGTCCACCTGTCGATCGAAGAGGGCTATGACTCGATCGAGCTCTCCAAGCGCTACACGACCGTCACGATGGGGCCCTGCCAGGGCCGGATGTGCCAGCTGCCGGCGATCAAGCTGATGGCACAGGAGACTGGCCAGAGCCTCGAGCAGGTGGGGACCACGACCGCGCGCCCGCCCTGGGTCAGCGTCCCGATGGGGATCCTCGGCGGCCGGCCGGTCGAGCCCGCCAAGCGCTCGTCGATTCACGGCCGCCACCGCGATCTGCACGCGACCGTCAAGTGGGCCGGCGACTGGCGCCGCGCCTACGACTACGGCGATCCCGAGGGCGAGGCATTGGCGGTCAACACCACCGCCGGTCTGATCGACGTCTCGACGCTCGGCAAGCTGCTGGTCCGCGGCGCCGACGCGGCGGAGTTCCTCGACCGGCTGTACCCGAACCGCTTCTCGAACCTGAAGCCCGGCCGGATCCGCTACGGCGTGATCAGCTCCGACGCCGGCCGGATCGTCGACGACGGCACGATCTGTCGCCTCGACGACGAGACCTTCTACGTCACGACGACGTCCAGCGGCGCCGGCGCAGTCGAGGAGTGGTTCTCGTGGTGGCTGGCCGACTGGGGGCTCGACGTCGCACTGACCGATCTCACGCAGGGCCTGAGCGCCGTGAACCTCGCCGGTCCCAGGGCGCGCGAGATCATGGGCGCGGTCACCGATCTCGACTGCTCCAACGAGGCGTTCCCGTATCTCGACGGCAAGAGTGCCACCGTGGCCGGCGTCAACTGCCTGATCCTGCGGATCGGGTTCGTCGGAGAGGTGGGCTACGAGATCCACTTCCCGTCGGCCTACGGCGAGCATCTCTGGGACGCGCTGCTCGAGGCGGGCGAGCCATACGGTCTGCGGCCGTTCGGGCTCGAACCGCAGCGGATCCTGCGCCTGCAGAAGATGCACATCCTCGTCGGCCAGGACACGGACTCCGAGTCGACACCGTTCGGCGCCGCCATGCCATGGATCGTCAAGCTCGACAAGCAGCAGGACTGGATCGGCAAGTGGGCGCTCGAGCACTACAACGAGAGCGCGCCGACGACCGAGCTGGTTGGCTTCACGCTCCCGAACGGCGACGTGCCGACCGAGGGTGCGGTGGTCGTCGACGAGCGCGGTACGCCGGCCGGCCAGGTGACCAGCGCGCGCCACTCACCGGTCCTCGGCCGCACGATCGGCATGGCGTGGGTGCCGAACGCGCTCGCGCGCGACGGCGCACGTATGACGATCTCCGACGACGGCAAGCTGCTCAACGCCGAGATCCAGACCAAACCCTTCTATGACCCCGACGGCGAGGTGCTGCGCTCGTGAACCTCGACTTCCTGACACCCGGTGCGGAGGACGCCGTCGCCCGCTCGCCGATGGAGCGCAGCACCGCCGCGGACGGCGCGCGGTTCGAGGTCCGCGACGGCTGGAACATCGCCGTCGGCTACAAGGCCGTGCCCACTACCGACACCGTCGCCTGGGCCGACGTCTCGCACCTTACGAAGGTGGAGTTCCAGGCCCCGAGCGCAAAGCTCGACGAACTCGCAGGGCGAGCGCTCCCGTTCGGCACCGCGGTCCGGATCGACGAAGCCTGGTGGTGCAGGCTGACGCCGACGCGCGCGCTGATGATCGGTGGCCGCCCAGACGACGCTCCCGGCGTCCGGCAGACGGACGTCACGACCACGTTCGCGGCGCTGACGCTCGTCGGACCGCTGGCTCGCGAGGTATTCGCGCGGTTCAGCGCGATCGACCTGCGCCCGCAGATCACCCCGCCCGGCGCGTTGCGCCCCGGTTCGATCGCGCGACAGCCCGGGATCGTCATCTGCGAGGCGGAGGACCGCTACCTGATGCTGTTCGGCTGGGCGACGGGTGAGTACGTCTGGGCTGTGGTGAGCGATGCCGGCTACCACCTCGGCGGCGGTCCGATCGGAGCCGATCTACTGGCGAAGCTCCCGAGCGCGCGGGTCAAAGCGCGTGCTTGACATCTTCCGCAAGCGCCGGATGTGGCGCCGCCAGGCGGAGCTCAAGAGCTCCTACGACGTGGTGATCGTCGGCGGCGGCTCGCACGGACTGGCGACCGCGCACTACCTCCGCGACCATGGGATCAAGGACGTCGCGATCCTCGAGAAGCGCTATATCGGCTCCGGCGCAGCCGGCCGCAACACGACCATCCTGCGCTCGAACTACAAGACGCCCGAGGGCGCGCGCTTCTACGACGCGAGCGTGAAGCTCTACGAGGGGCTGTCGCAGGACCTCAACTTCAACCTGCTGTTCTCGCAGTGCGGCCACCTGACGCTCGCGCACTCCGACCGGGCGATGTTCGTGATGGCCAACCGGGCCGAGGTCAACCGAATCAACGGGATCGACTCGCGTCTGATCTATCCCGACGAGATCAAGCGCCTGGCGCCCGCGATGCAGGTCGAAAACCCGGATGCGATCTATCCGATCATGGGCGCGCTCTACCACCCGCCCGGCGGGATCATCCGCCATGACGCTGTCGTCTGGGGCCTGGCGCGAAGCGCCGATCAGGGCGGTGCCGAGATCCATCAGAACACCGAGGTGCTCGGGATGGAGCGCTCGAACGGTCGCGTGACCAAGGTCAGGACCAACCGCGGCACGATCAACGCCGGTCAGGTGCTCAACTGCACCGCCGGGTGGAGCACGCTGATCTCGGACATGGCGGGCGTGCCGATGCCGATCACGACCCACATCCTGCAGGCGTGTGTGACCGAGCCGATGAAGCCGCTGCTCGACGTCGTGATCGTGTCCTCACAGATGCACGTCTACATCAGTCAGACTGACCGTGGCGAGTTTCTGATGGGCGCCGAGATCGAGCCGTGGACGACGTACCGGATGCAGGGGACACTCAACTTCCTGCAGGACGTCTCCCGCCATGCGATGGAGCTGTTCCCGCAGCTAGAGCGGGCGCGGCTGCTGCGCAGCTGGGCGGGCCTGTGCGATCTGAGCCCCGACTACAGCCCGATCCTCGGCAAGACCGAGGTCGAGAACTTCCACGTCAGCGCCGGCTGGGGAACGTACGGCTTCAAGGCCGCTCCGATCGTCGGCAAGACGCTCGCTGAGCTGGTCGCGACGGGGCGCCAGCCGGACCTGATCGAGCCGTTCAAGCTCGAGCGCTTCTACGAGGACAAGCTCGTCTCCGAGCTCGCCGCCGCCGCCGTCAGCCACTGAAAATCTCAGGAGAGGGACAGACATGAAAAGCAGCTTGGAGATCGCGCAGGAGGCAGTACTCGAACCGATCGATGCGGTCGCGTCGGCCGCCGGACTCGAGCCCGACGAGATCGAGCCCTACGGCCGCTTCAAGGCCAAGATCTCGCTATCGGTGCTGGACCGGCTCAAGGACCGCCCGGACGGCAAGCTGATCTGCGTCACCGGCATGACGCCGACCAAGGCCGGCGAGGGAAAAACGACGACGCTCGTCGGGCTGACCCAGGGCCTTGGGGTAATCGGCCGCAATCCGGTCGCCTGCCTGCGCGAGGCGTCGCTGGGCCCGGTGTTCGGGATCAAGGGCGGCGCCGCCGGCGGCGGCCTGACCCAGGTCGTCCCGATGGAGGATCTGAACCTCCACTTCACCGGCGACATTCACGCGATCGGCGCCGCCAACAACCTGCTCGCCGCGATGATCGACGCCTCGATCCTGCACGGCAACCCGCACAAGATCGACGCGCTGCGGGTCGGCTGGCGCCGGGCCGTCGACATGAACGACCGCGCGCTGCGCCAGATCATGGTCGGTCTCGGCGGTCGGCCAAACGGCTACCCACGTGAGACCGGCTTTGACATCACCGCCGCGTCCGAGGTGATGGCGATCATGGCCGTCGCGACCGACCTTCAGGATCTCCGTAAGCGGCTGGGAAGGATCACGGCTGCCTACTCGTACGACGGCGCCAAGCCGATCACGGCCGAGGACCTCGGCGCCGCCGGCGCGATGACCGTGCTGCTCAAGGACGCGCTGAAACCCAACCTGGTGCAGACGCTCGAGGGACAGCCGGTGCTGATGCACTGCGGCCCGTTCGCGAACATCGCGCACGGCAACAACTCGTTGATCGCGGACCTGATCGGGATGAAGCTAGGCGATTACGTGGTCACCGAGTCCGGCTTCGGATCCGACATGGGGATGGAGAAGTTCTTCGACATCGTCTGCCGGTTCGGAAAGCTGACCCCGTCGGCAGCGGTCCTGGTGACCACCGTCCGCGCGATCAAGCACCACTCCGGGATCGCAGACGACCCCCGGGTCGAGCGTGCCCAGAGCTTGCAGGCGCTCGAGGTCGGGTTCGCCAACGTACGCCGCCACCTGAACACGATCACAACGTTCGGCGTCCCGGCGGTCGTCGCGGTCAACCGCCGTCCGGGCGACACCAACGAGGAGTGCGAGCTGGTCAAGCGACTGGCGATCGAGGCCGGCGCGTTCGCGGCCGAGGTGAACGAGGGCTTCACCAAGGGCGGTGCCGGCGCGGCCGATCTGGCCGAGGCGGTCGTGGAGGCGTGCGAGCAGCCCAATACGTTTCACCAGCTCTACCAGGACGACGAGCCGATCCAGGACAAGATCGAGGCGATCGCCAAGAACGTGTACGGCGCCCAGGAGGTCTACTTCTATCCCGAGGCCGAGGCCAAGCTTGGCCAGTTCACGCGCGAGGGCCTGGGTCACTTCCCGGTCTGCATGGCCAAGACCCACCTTTCGTTCTCGGCCGACCCGACGCTGCTCAACGCGCCCGAGCACTTCACGCTCCCCGTGCGCGACATCCGCGCCTACACCGGCGCCGGCTGGCTCGTTCCGTTGTGCGGCGACGTGATGCAGATGCCCGGCCTCGGCACGACCCCGGCGGCGCTGAACATCGACATCGACGAGCACGGGCGCACCATCGGGCTGTTCTAGCTGGGCGCCTACCGTCGGGTAGGTGCCACAGAGCGCGGGAATCGTTCCAGCTGGGCGCCTACCATCGGGCAGGTGCCACAGACCGCGGGAATCGTTCTCGCCGGCGGCCGTTCATCGCGGATGGGCTCGCCGAAGGCGTCGCTGCCGTGGCACGGCTCGACGCTGCTGCGCCGCGTCACCGGGATCATCGCCCGCTGTGTCGACGGACCGGTGGTCGTGGTCGCCGCGCGTGGCCAGCGGCTGCCGGAGCTGGCGCTCGGCGTCGAGGTGGTGGAGGATGAAGAGAATTACCGAGGCCCGCTGGAGGGACTGGCGGGCGGGCTGGCCGCGGTCGCCGGCCGCGCTGACCGGGCCTACGTTTCCTCGACGGATCTGCCGCTGCTGCACCCGGCGTACGTGCGGGCGGTGCTGTGCGCGCTCGATGATCAGCACGATGTCGTGCTGCCGGAGATCGGTGGTTACCGACAGCCGCTGGCGGCGGCCTACCGCACGGCGCTGCTGGGCGCCGTCAACGACCTGATCGTGGCCGGCCAGATGAAGCCGGCGTTCCTGTTCGAGCGCTGCCGGGTGCGGCGGATCGACGGCGACGAGCTGTTGCGCGACCCGGCGCTCGCGACGCTCGACCCGGCGCTTGATTCGGTCGCCAACCTCAACGAGCGCGCCGACTACGAGCGCGCGCTCGCGCTGCCCGCGCCTGAGGTCGCCCAGCGGTCTGGCGCCCGCTGTCGCGCGTGGACGCTCGGCGAGCTTGCGGCGTCTGCGAATCTGACGCTCGACGAGCAGGTGGTCGTCACGCTCAACGGCGCCACCGTCAGCCGCGACCCGGAACTCCCGCTTGCCGCCGGTGATCTTGTCTCGTTCACGGGTTAGCCGTGGGCCACGGTTGCCTGCCGGGCGGGGACCAGTCGGCCAGCGACGCCTCGCGGTCGATCTTCGGCGGATCAGGTTGCCGAGCATCACCACTAGAAGTCACATTGCAGCCGCGGGCGCGAATACGATCCCGGGATCGAAGCGCTGAGCGGTGAGGAGCCACTGAGATGCGATCGCGC
>JBKQJQ010000266.1:0-10967 GCA_052147875.1 Solirubrobacteraceae bacterium
CCGGATCGCTCGGTGCCGCGCTGGCGCAGCGGATGTTCGAGCTGCGGTGGGTCAGCCGCGCGCGGCGGGGCCGGGCGCTGACCGTCAGCGAACAGGCGCGCGGGGCCTGCGGGAGACGTTCGGGCTCGAGCTCACCTAACCTGCGCGCGGTGATCGCTGGACCCGCGTTGCTGCTGGCGGCAGCCGGCGTCGGCTTCGGCCACGCGGTACTGCCCGACCATTGGGTGCCGATGGCGACCGTCGGCCGCACGCAGCGCTACTCGCTCGGCAAGGTCGCACGCCTGTCCGGCGCCGCTGGCGCGGCTCACGTGTTGGTGTCGCTGGTGCTGGGCGCGCTCATCATCGCGATCGGGCTCCAGTTCCGCTCGACCGTCCAGAGCGCCCAAAACGGGATTGTTGGCGGCCTGCTGATCTTGACCGGGGTCGGCTTTGCGGCGACCGAACTGCTGGGTCATGGCCACACGCATGCGGGACACGGCCACGACCACGATCACGGCGAGGGGCGCCGTCAACACCACGAGCAGGACCAGGTCGAGCGGCGCTCCGCGCTGGCCGTCATGGTCCCGTTCGGCGCCGCGGCGTCTCCCGATCTGACGATCCTGCCGGTGTTCCTCGCCGCGACCACGGCCGGCGTCGGTGTGGCGATCGGCTCGCTCGTCGTGTTCGGTGGGGTCACGATCCTGACGATCGTCGGGCTGACGCTGCTGGCGACCGCCGGCGGCTACCAGATCGGCGCTGAGTGGCTGGACCGCTGGGCCAACATGTTCACGGCGGCGGTGCTGGTCGTGATCGGGGCGCTCGTGCTTGCCGGTGTTCTCTAGAGTCCACAGCTGATGAACGACGATTGGCGCCTGCGCATCGACCTACACGACTCGGGCGACGCCCGCGCCCTGACGCACGCGCTCGAGGAGCACGAGCGCGAGTCCGGCGATTCGGGATCGATCCACGAGCGGGTCGTCGTCTCCCACGACGGCGAGGACGTGTTCTGCTATACGGGCACGCGCGAGCAGGCCGACGACGTGCGCCAGACGATCGTGCAGATCGTCGCCGAGCACGATTGGCACGCCGAGTACGAGTTGATGCACTGGCATCCGACCGCCGAGCAGTGGGAGGACGCCGACAAGCCGCTGCCTGAGACCGATGCCCAGCGCGCGGCCGAGCGCCAGCAGCGGATCGCGAGCGAGGACGCGGATTCGGCGAGCGAGGGCTACCCCGAGTTCGAGGTCAGGGTCCAGTGCGGCTCGCGACACGAGGCGAGCAAGCTCGTCGATAAGCTCGAGCAGGAGGGGATCCCGGCGATGCACCGCTCGAACGCTGTGCTCGTCGGCGCCACCAACGAGGACAGCGCCAACGAGCTTGCCGAGCGGCTGCGAGGCGAGGCGCCTGCCGGCAGCACGGTCACGGTCGAGGGCAATCTGCGGGGCATCTACGAGGGTCGCCCGTTCTGGCGCCAGTTCGCGATCTTTGGCGGCCTTGGAGGCTGACGCCTCCGACACGGACTGACAGCCTCACACCAGGATTTGGACAAGCGGCGGCCAGCGGCGATACTGCGCCGGTGCGCGAAGACGCCGGCGCCCCAACTGAGCTGAACGCGTCGCAGGCCCCAGCGCCGGCCGCGCTCGGACCCGACTACGAGTCGGAGCCGGCCGTCGTTCTGAGCCCCTATCCCCCGATCGCCGAGTACGCATTCCTGTCGGACTGCGAGACCGTGGCGCTGGTCGCACCGAGCGGCGCCGTCGAATGGCTGTGCCTCCCCCGGGTCGACTCACCGAGCGTGTTCGGCGCGTTGCTCGACCGCGATGCCGGCTCGTTTCGTTTAGGCCCCGACGGGGTCACGGTTCCCGCCGCACGCCGATACCTGCCAGGCACGATGGTGACCGAGACGAGCTGGGGTACCGGCACCGGCTGGATCATCGTCCGCGATGTGCTGCTGATCGGGCCGTGGCACCACGAGCGAGAGCGCTCGCATACGCACCGCCGGGCGCCCACCGATTACGATGCCGACCACGTGCTGCTCCGGACCGTCCGTTGCGTCAACGGCGAGGCTCAGCTGCTGCTGCATTGCGAGCCGAAGTTCGACTACGGCCGCGATCCGGCGAAGTGGCGCTACAGCGGCGAGGGCTACCACGAGGGCGTGACCGTCAGCTCCGACGGCAGCGTGGAGCTGAAGCTGACGACCGACCTGCTGCTCGGCTTCGAGGGTCCGTGTGCGAATGCGCGTCACATGATCAAGGAGGGCGAGACCGTGTTCTGCGCCCTGTCGTGGAGTGAGCACCCGGCGCCCAAGGACATGGATGAGGCCTATGAGCGGCTGGTATGGACCGCGCACCATTGGCAGCATTGGCTCGACCGTGGCAAGTTTCCCGATCATCCGTGGCGCCAGTTTCTGCAGCGCAGCGCGCTGACGCTCAAGGGGCTGACGTATGCGCCGACCGGCGCGTTGCTGGCAGCGGCGACGACCTCGCTGCCCGAGACGCCACACGGCGAGCGCAACTGGGACTACCGCTACAGCTGGATCCGCGATTCGACGTTCATGCTCTGGGCGCTGCTGTCGCTCGGCTTCGAATGGGAGGCCAACGACTTCTTCTACTTCATCGCCGACGTCGCGTCCGGCGAGGAGAAGCTGCAGGTGATGTACGGGGTCGGCGGCGAGCGTGACCTTGACGAGGACCTCCTACCGCAGCTCGAGGGCTACGAGGGCGCGCGCCCGGTGCGGATCGGCAACGCCGCCTACAAGCAGAAGCAGCACGACGTCTGGGGCGCGCTGCTGGAC
Organism: Solirubrobacteraceae bacterium; assembly: GCA_052147875.1. Classification (GTDB taxonomy): domain Bacteria; phylum Actinomycetota; class Thermoleophilia; order Solirubrobacterales; family Solirubrobacteraceae; genus Palsa-465. The sequence continues at coordinate 2,774 of JBKQJQ010000266.1, forward strand.
TCCGTCTACCTGCACACGCGGTCGCGCGACTCGCTCGACGACCGCGAATGGAAGATCCTGAGCCGCCAGGTCGAGGAGGCGATCGAGCATTGGCGCGAGCCCGACCGGGGGATCTGGGAGGTCCGTGGCGAGCCAAAGCACTTCACGTCCTCGAAGGTGTTCTGCTGGGTCGCGTGTGACCGTGGCGCGCGGCTCGCCGAACTCCGCGACGACGCCGATCGCGCCAAGCGTTGGCGCGACGAGGCCGAGGCGATCCGCGTCGACGTGCTCGAGCACGGCGTCGACGAGCGCGGCGTGTTTGTCCAGCACTACGAGACCGACGCGCTCGATGCAGCGCTCCTGCTGCTGCCGCTGATGCGCTTCCTACCCCCCGACGACGAGCGGATCCGCGCCACCGTGCTGGCGATCGCCGACGAACTGACCGAGCACGGCCTGGTCCTGCGCTACCGAGTCGAAGAAACCGACGACGGCCTGCACGGCAAGGAGGGAACGTTCCTGATCTGTTCCTTCTGGCTTGTGTCGGCGCTCTGCGAGATCGGCGAGATCGCCCGCGGACGGGCGCTGTGCGAACGCCTGCTGGCGTTTGCTAGCCCGCTCGGCCTGTACGCCGAGGAGATCGACGCCCACAGCGGGCGCCACCTCGGCAACTTCCCGCAGGCGTTCACGCACCTGGCGCTGATCAACGCGGTCCTGCACGTGATCCGTGCCGACGAGCAGGCAGTCGAGCGCGAGTCGCCGTGGGCTGACTGAGATAGGAGAGTGATGGCCACCAAGACTCTGTACACGGCGAAGGCGACGGTCACGGGGGGGCGCGCGGATGGCCACGGCGTCACCAGCGATGGCCAGCTCGATGTTCACCTGCGACCCCCGGTCGAGACCGGGGGCGACGGCCAGGGCACAAACCCTGAGCAGCTGTTCGCGGTCGGCTACGCGGCTTGCTTCGAGGGTGCGCTGGGCGCAGTGGGGCGCCGGCGGAAGATCGAGCTCGGCGAGGTTTCGATCGACAGCCGGGTGAGCCTGATCACGGCCGAGGACCGCTCGTTCAACGTCGCGGTCGAGCTGCATGTGACGTTGCCCGACATCTCCGACGCCGAAGAGGCCAAGGCGATCGTCGCCGACGCCCACAAGGTCTGCCCGTACTCGAACGCGACCCGCGGCAACGTCGTGGTGACGTTGACCGCCAACGGCGAGCCGGTCAATTAGGCCGCCGCCCGCGGACCCAGGCGTACGGGCAGCGTCTTGAGCTGGTTGATGAAACCGGACTCGACGAACACGGGCCGGCCGGCGAGTTCCATCGCCGGATAGCGCGCGAGCGTCTCCTCGAACATCACGTTCAGCTCCAGCCGCGCGAGCGCCGCGCCGAGGCAGAAGTGCCGACCGCCGGCGCCGAACGCCTGGTGCTCGGGATTGCGGCGCACATCGAAGCGGTCGGGATCCTCGTAGCGATCCTCGTCGCGGTTCGAGGACACATACCACATGACGACCTTGTCGCCTGTATGGATCTGACGGCCGGCGAGCTCGGCATCGCAGCTGGCGGTGCGCCGAAAGTGCGCGAACGCCGGGAACATGCGCAGCGACTCTTCGACCGCGCTCGGGATCAGGCTCGGGTCATCGAGCAGCGTCAGGCGCTCGTCGGGGTGCTCGATCAGCGCCCGCATGCCGCTGCAGTAGGTGGCCTTGGTGCTGTCGTTGCCAGCCGCCATCAGGAGGAAGAAGCCCATCACGATCTCGTGCTCCTCGAGCGTGTTGCCGTCGATCTCGGCGTGCACCAGAACGCTCGTCAGATCTTCGGTCGGGGACTCGCGGCGCGCCGCGATCATCGCCTGGCAACGCGCGAAGATCTCCGCGATCTCGTGCTCGACGATGCTCTGCATGCCGTCCGGCGCGAGATCCGGGTCGCCAGCGCTCAGCGAGGCGTTCATCAGTCGCGCCCAGGTCGCGTCATCCTCCTCCGGAACCCCCATGAAGCTCCCGATCACCCGCGACACGATCGGCTGTGCGACCTCGGTGACCAGGTCGCACCGGTCGCGTTTAGCGAGCCGGTCGAGGACGTTGGTGACAATCTGTCGGATCGCCGGCTCGTGTGCGGCGATCCGGCGCGGCGTGAAGCCCGCCTGGAACAGCATCTTCAGGCGGTCGTGCTTCGGCGGGTCCATGCCGATGAACATCGCCCGCATCAGCTCCAGTGGGAACGCGTCGATAACCGCGGTGATGCCGCCGAGTTCGGACGAGTACGTCCGCCAGTCGCGGCTCACGGTGTGGATATCGTCGGCCCGCGTGACGGACCAGTAGCCGGCCTCTTTGGGATAGTCGCTGATCCCCGCGGTCCAGTGCACGGGACACTCGGTGCGCAGCCGGCGGAACACCTCGTGCGGCGGGCCGTCGGGCCACAGCTCGCGCTCCGTGACCCAGAGTTGCTCGAGGTCGTTGCCGGTTGATGCCACTGGTCCTCTCCTCACGCTAGGCCTGGCCTGGCGCGATCTTACTGACTGGCTGGCTGGCCAGCAGGGATTTGCCGGGCGCTCGGCGGGCGGCGCGGGGCGGTGCGGCGCGGGCCAGCCCGGGACGCCGCGTCGCGGGCATTCCTACACAGCTCCGACGTCGAAACGACGCTGCTCTGACGCGGGCCGCGCACCGTTTGGCAGCGCGCGATGAACCCACGACTTGCGTCCCAGAGTGATCAACGGCTGACTCAGCTCTCGCAGGCCGGCTCGGAGGCTGCGTTCGAAGCGCTCGTCGTTCGCCATCGGCCGGACCTGGTCCGTATCTGCGCACGGATCGTCGGCGACGGCGACGCCGAGGAGGCGGTCCAGGAAGCGCTGATGCGCGCCCACGGCGCCCTGCTTCGCGGCCACGAGGTCCGCAGCACGCCGGCCTGGCTGCGGCGGATCGCGCGCAACTCGGCGCTCAACCTGCTGCGGACACGCGCCGCCCGCATCGAGTCCTCTTGCGACCGCGCCGGCGTCGAGCCGGGAGTTGTCGAGGAGCGCCCGAGCATCGACGAGCTCACAACGGCGCTGCGCGCGCTGGCGCCGCGCCAGCGCGAGGCGATCGTGATGCGCGGGCTCGAGGGGCGCAGCTATGCGGAGATCGCGGACCGGCTCGGTACCAGCCAGGGCGCGGTTCGGCAGCTGCTGAATCGGGCTCGAAACGCGGTCCGCGCACGGCTCGCGGCGCTGCTGCCATGGGACGGGCTTCTGAGGTGGGCGCTCACCAACCCGGGCGGCTGGGGGCGCGGGTCGGCGCGGTCGCCGACACCTGCGCGGCGGGCGCGAAGCTGTGCGTGGCCCTGGTTCCGACAGCGGCGATCGGCATCAGCGCTGTGCCCGTGGCGCGAACCGTGCAGGCGGTGAACCACGCGCACCAGCACTTGGCGGTCGTGCGGAGCGTGCCCGCGACACACGTGACGGTCGCGCCGAACCTGCCCACGCTCGCGAACCGGGTTCAACGTCCGGCCACCCGCTGGCACGAGCCGCGTACGACGCTTGTGATGCGGGCAGGCCCGGCGCGCACGAGCCCGGCGCCGACCCGCAGCCAACCGATGCCGCAGCGGACCCCGCCGGCGGCGCACCAGCGGACCCACTCGGCCGCGCAGCAGCAGACGCAGCCGGCAACGCAACAGCAGACCCAGCCGTCCGCGACCCCGGTCCGAGCCGGTCCCCAATATGGTTCGCCTCCGCCCTGACATCAGAGAGGAGCGCCACCGTGAAGATCCGCGCCGCCCTGCTCGAGGAGTTCGGCAAGCCGCTGAAGGTCACTGTGCTCGATCTCGCGGAGCCGCGCGCCGGAGAGGTGTTGGTCCGGCTGCAGGCGTGCGGCGTCTGCCACACGGACATGTACACGGCCTCGGGCGTCGACCCGTCCGGCTACTCGCCGACGGTGCTCGGTCATGAGGGCGCGGGTGTCGTCGAGCGGGTCGGCGACGGTGTCACGAGCGTCGCGCCCGGCGACAGCGTCGTCACGCTGTTCTCACCCCAATGCCGCGAGTGCGTGCACTGCCGCAGTCCGTATACGAACCTGTGTCTCGCGATCCGCGAGCAGCAGAACCTCGGCCACCTGCCGGACGGGACGACCCGGCTGTCGCTCGACGGCGAGCCGATCCGACACTTCATGGGAACGAGCACCTTTGCCGAGTACACCGTGATGCCGGAGATCGCGCTCGCGAAGGTCTCGTCAGACGCCGAGCCCGACCATTCGTGCTTGTTCGCCTGTGGCCTGTCGACTGGGTTGGGTGCGGCGATGAACACCGCGGGCGTCCGCGAGGGCTCGACCTGCGTCGTGTTCGGTGCCGGGATGGTCGGGCTGGGAGCGGTCGCGGGCTGTCGCCTGCGGGGCGCCGAGCGGATCATCTGTGTTGACCTGTCCGAGGACCGGCTCGCGCTCGCCCGCGGCCAGGGGGCGACCGACACTTGGACCGGCGGCCCGGACGTGGTCCAGCGTGTGCTGGACGAGAACGGCGGCTTCGGCGCCGACTACACGTTTGAGGCGACCGGGCTGGTCGCGGTCATGCGCCAGGCCGTCGAAGCAGCGCGGATGGGTTGGGGGCTGTGTACGGTCGCCGGCGTCGCGGGCAGGGGTGAGACGCTCGAGATCATCCCACGGCTGCTGATCACCGGCCGGCGTGTGTGCGGCTCGTCGTTCGGCGGCGTTAAGGGCCGCGACCAGGTTCCGGAGCTGGTGCAGCTGTACCTCGACGGGCAGCTCGATCTCGATCCGTTCATCTCGCACCGGATCACGCTCGACGACGTCAACGAGGGATTCGAGCTGATGGAGCGCCAGGACGGGATCCGCAGCGTGATCTCGTTCGGCTGAGGGCGCTCGGCCGGCGCCCCGGAGGGTCACCGGCCGAACGTTTGCGGGTACGTGGTTATTCCGAGATTGTGCCCGGGCTCGGCGCCGGGCCCGAACTGGAGCTCGAGCTGGAGCTCGAGCTGGAGCCGCCCATGCCGGGGCAGTTATGCCCGCTGTGAGTCCCTGGCATCGGCGCACGAGATGGGGCGCTCGAGTGGCTTGTCGTCGAGTTCGTCGCCGGCGCGCTAGATGCGCTTGACGTCGTACTCGAGGAGGTCGCGGCGTTCGCGATCGCGGCGCCGCCGCCGACGAGCGCCCCGGTTACAGCGAGCGTCGTCAGGGTGGTTTTGATCCGATGGCTCATCTTGGTTCACCTCCTTTGGGTGGCCTGAGCCAACGATCCCGAGCCTGTCTCTTAAGTCCGTAGGAGACGGCTAAGAGTCTGGCGGTCATTACCCGACGGGTAATCGACGCGGCGACGTTTCCCTGGGACCGTGCTCGTCATGAGCACTGACACCTTCACATCACTCCGGCCGGCCGTCGCGACCGGCCTGCTGCAACGGGTCCGCGCCAGCCGGTGGGCGCCGCTCCCGGTCGTCCTCGCCGGCACCTTCATGGTTGTGCTGGACTTCTTCATCGTCAACGTCGCGCTGCCCTCGATCCAGTCCGGGCTGCACGCGTCGACGGGGTCGATCGAGTGGATCGTGGCCGGCTACGGGCTGACCACAGCGGTGCTGCTGATCACCTCTGGCCGGCTCGGCGACCGCTACGGCCGGCGTCGGGTGTTCACGGTGGGGCTGGCGCTGTTCACGCTCAGCTCGGCGGCCTGCGGGTTCGCGTCGGACGCGACTGTGCTGGTCGGCGCTCGCCTCGTCCAGGGCTGCGGCGCGGCGCTGCTGATGCCCAACGTGCTGTCGCTAATCGGCGTCCTGTACGACGGCGCCGACCGCGCCCGCGCGTTGGCGGCGTATGGGATCACGATGGGCCTGGTGGCTGTATCTGGGCAGCTGATCGGCGGCGTGCTGATGCAGGCCGACCCCGCCGGACTCAGCTGGCGCAGCTGCTTTCTGATCAACGTCCCGATCGGTGCGCTGGCGGTCGCGCTCGCGCCGCGGGCGATCCCAGAGTCGCGCGCACCGCGGACGGGAGCGCTGGACCTGCTCGGGACGCTGCTGGTGACCGGCGGGCTGGTGGCGATCGTGCTGCCGCTCGTCCAGGGGCGTGCCGACGGTTGGCCGCTGTGGACCTGGCTGTCACTCGCGTCCGCGCCGGCCATCCTGGCGGCTTTCTGGCGCCAGCAGCGTCGGCTCGCGCAGCGTGGCGGCACGCCGCTGCTGACGCCGGACGTGTTCAGCGCACGCCACGTCCGGTCGGGCCTCGTCGCACAGCTCGTGTTCTGGTGCGGACAGGCGTCGTTCTTCCTCGTGCTGGCGCTGTACATGCAGCTCGGTCGCGGGATGAGCGCGCTCAGCTCGGGGCTCGTGTTCACGATCATGGCGGTGTCGTATCTCGCGACGTCGATGCCGGCGCCAACGTTGACCGAGCGCTATGGCCGCCGCGTCCTGACCGTCGGCTCCTTGACGCTCGCCGCCGGCCACCTCGCGCTGCTGGCGGCCGTCGCCTCAGTCGGGGTCGGCGGATCGGTCGTGGTGCTGGTTCCCGGCCTGATCCTGATAGGCGCCGGGATGGGCCTCGGAATCACGCCCCTGACGACGATCATCATGACCGGCATGAAGCCTGAGCACGCGGGCGGCACGGCCGGCGTGTTGGCGACCGCGCAGAACGTCGGCAACGCGCTCGGGGTGGCCGTCGTCGGGGTCGTGTTCTTCGGCGCGGCCTCGCAGGGCTTCGCATACGCCTTCGAGCTCAGCCTCGGTGTGCTGGCAGCGATCCTGATCGTGGTCGCGGTGCTGAGCCGGGTGCTGCCGGCGGGGGTACGCTCGTGAGCGTGACTGCGACAGACAACCGGATTGGGACCTCGCCGGACAACCGGATCGGCACGCTGCTGCGCGACTGGCGCCAGCGCCGGCGCCTGAGCCAGCTGGACCTGGCGCTCGAGGCCGGAGTCTCGACCAAGCACCTCAGCTTCGTCGAGACCGGCCGTTCGCGACCCAGCCCGGAGATGGTGCTGCACCTCGCCGACCGTCTCGAGGTGCCGCTGCGAGAGCGCAACCAGCTGCTGCTCGCGGCGGGCTATGCGCCGAAGTACGGGGCGCGGTCGCTGGACGATCCGGAGTTGGCGGCTGTTCGCGACGCCGTCGGCCACGTGCTCGCGGGACACGAGCCCTATCCAGCGTTCGCGGTCGACCGCCGCTGGAACATGCTGATGTCCAACGGCGCACTCGGGCCGCTGCTCGACGGCGTTGCCGACGAGCTGCTGGTGCCGCCGGCGAACTGCATGCGGGTCGCGCTGCACCCCGACGGGCTGACGCCGCGGATCATCAACCTCGGCGACTGGCGCGGCCATCTCCTGCACCGGCTCGCACGCGAGATCCAGCTGACCGGCTACCCCGAGCTCGAGGAGCTGTATGACGAGCTGCTCGGATACCCGGGGCCGGTGTCGGACGACGCACCGGACGCGAGCGCGGTGATGGTCGAGCTTCAACTCGACAACGGACTTCGGTTCTTCAGCACCGTGACCACGTTCGGCACCGGCAGGGACGTGACGATCTCGGAGCTGAGCATCGAGGCGTTCTTCCCCGCCGACGCGCAGACGGCTGATCGCCTGCGCGCCGCGGGGTAGCTGGTCAGCGGCGGCGCGCGCCGGGCTCGAGCGCCGGGTTCGGCCAGCCGCCGTCGGCGGAGTTGATGGTTCTTCCGGGCGGAACGATCTCGTCGATCCGGTCGAGCACCGCGTTGGACAGCTCGACGTCGGCGGCTGGCAGTTGTGACTCGAGCTGCTCCATCGTGCGCGGGCCGATGATCGGCGCGGTCACGGCGGGGTGGCGCATCACGAACGCGATCGCCATCTCGATCAAGGTCATCCCAGCTTCCTCGGCCAGCACCGCAAGCGCATCGGCGGCCTCGAGCTTGCGCTGGTTGTCGGGCAGCGACAGGTCGTAGCGCTGCGGTAGCCGGTCGGCGCGATGTGAGCCGGGCGCCTCGGCGCCGAGCCGGTAGCGCCCCGTCAGCCAGCCACCGGCGAGCGGGCTCCACGGGATCACCCCCATCCCGTGGCGCTGGCAGGTCGGCAACACGTCGCTCTCGACCGCGCGGATCAGCATCGAGTACGGCGGCTGCTCGCAGACGAAGCGCTCGCGCCCTCGCTCGCGCGCAACCCATTGCGCCTCGACGATCTGCGAGGCGGGAAAAGTGGAGGAGCCGATGTAGCGGACCTTGCCGGCGTGGACCAGATCCGACAGCGCGCCGAGCGTCTCGTCGATGTCAGTGTCGGCCTCGGGGC
>JBKQJQ010000267.1:0-4646 GCA_052147875.1 Solirubrobacteraceae bacterium
CCGAGCCGGCTGATTCAGCGCGGATATCGTCGGGGGCGTAGCGTCCGAACAGCGCCTGCGCCATCTGCGAACGACCCGCGTTGTGGGTGCAAACGAACAGCACGTATCTCATCTGATACCTCCCGGCATCTATGCGGCCAGGACGAGCTTCTCGGCGTACTCGCCCGGCAGCCCGGCGGCCGCGACCTGGCGCGCGACCGCTTCGGCGTCATAGGGAACTCGTTCAATTGACGCTCGCACGGGGCCGTCCACCCCGGCTTCCAGGATCGCGAACGCCGCGCGTGGATCGCCGTCCTTGGGCTTGCCGACCGAGCCGCAGTTGACGAACAGCACGCCGCCGTAGCTATGTATCCACGGCTTGTGGGTGTGCCCGAACACCAGTACCTGCCCTTCCTCGGCTCTTGCCAGCCGCTCATACAGGCTGGCGGGCTTGTCTTCGAAGAGGTACTCGTTGACCTTCCGCGGCGAGCCGTGCACGAGGTGGACGTCCTGGTCGCCGAGCCCGAAACGCATGTCGAACGGCAGCTCTCGCATGAACGCTCTCGACCGCTCGTCGGTGTGCTCAAGCGTCCAGGCGACTGATTGCTGCCCCAGTTCGCGGTCGTGCTGGGTCACATAGGCGCAACCGCAGTCGTCCATTTCGCGGGCGATCGCGTAGTCGTAGTTGCCGTAGATCGTTGGGATCCGCCGTTCGTCGATCAGGTCGCATACCTGGTTGGGGTGCGGACCGTAGCCGACGAGATCACCGCCGCAGTAGATTCGATCGACACCGATCGCTTGGATCGCCGCCAGCGACGCTTCGAGCGCCGGCATGTTGCCGTGGATGTCGGTGATCACAGCGACGCGGTTCAAGATCGCGCTCCCGGCTGGCTGACCGCGATGTTCAACGTGTCGAGCAGGTCCGTGACGTGGTGATGGATGTCGTAGCGGATCCGGCGCACGACGTCGAGAGTCTGTCCGGCCGGGTCGGCGACTGCCCAATCCTCGTAGTGCTTGCCCGGGTACACCGGGCAGGCATCACCGCATCCAAGCGTGACCACGACGTCCGCAGCACGGACGACCTCGTCGGTCAGGGGTTTGGGGAACTCCATCCGGACGTCGACCCCGACCTCGGCCATTGCCTCGACCACGGTGGGGTTGATCTTCTCGGTTGGATGCGACCCGGCCGACCGAACCCTCACCTGGCCGTTTGATAGCTCGTGCGCGAGCGCGGCAGCCATCTGGCTGCGACCGGAGTTGTGCTCGCACACGAACAGCACCTCCAGTAGCTCCTTTGCGACGAGGCCTTCGACCTGCGCGACCGCCTCCAGCCGCTCGCGCGCGAACCGTTCGATGAAGACAGGCATGAAGTTCGGGCCCACCGTCGGTCGATCCCCGAGCTGCTCGTAGGAGTCCTCCACAACCCTGGCGACCGTCTCTTCGCTGAACACACCGCGGAACCGGCCGGACAGTCGGCGCGTTGCGTCGTCGAGCGCGCTGCGCATCAACGGACTCTTCTGTGCGGGCATCACGTATATCCCAACGGCTACCCGCTGAGTTTATAGATTGACAGTCGTCACTTCAATCGGTATATGTGTATTGATGGCCGTCGATCTGGAGCTCACCCCGAAGCAGAAGCGACCACCCGGCGCGCCGTGCTGCGAGCCGGTCGTCTACCCCGACGTCGAGCGCGACCATGCCGTCCGTATGGCGAGCATCGCCAAGGCGCTCGGCGACCCCGTCCGCCTGCAACTCGTTGACGTGTTGCGCAAGCACGCCGGGAAGGTATGCGTTTGCGAGCTGGTGCCCCTGTTTGATCTCTCGCAGCCGACGGTGTCTCATCACCTCAAGGTGCTGCGCGACGCTGGCATCGTCGGCTCAGAACGCGAAGGACTCTGGGCCTACTACTACGTGATCCCCGACGCACTGAAGGAGCTATCTGTGTGGCTGAGCTAGCCGACATCCGCGAGACCGTCCGCCAGAAGTACGCCCAGGCCGCCGAGGCAGCCGCGAGCGGCGAGTTCAAACAAGCGCGGGCGATCGAGTCCCAATCGGGCTGTTGCGGGTCCGACGAGCTGTATTGCTGCAGCCCCGCCGATCGGGCCGGCGTGTTCGGATCCGCTCTGTATGACGAGGCACACGCGGAACAGATCCCCGATGACGCCGTCCTGGCGTCGCTCGGCTGCGGTGTGCCGACCGCGGTTGCGGAGTTGACCGACGGCGAGACCGTGCTCGATCTCGGATCCGGCGCCGGGGCAGATGTGCTCATCTCCGCCTGTCGCGTGGCGCCATCAGGACGAGCGATCGGGCTCGACATGACCGACGAGATGCTCGACCTCGCACGGCACAACGCCGCCGAAGCAGGGGTCGAGAACGTCGAGTTCATCAAGGGCTACATGGAGGAGCTGCCGCTGGCCGACGACAGCGTCGACGTCGTGATCTCAAACTGCGTGATCAACCTCTCCACCGACAAACCCAAAGTGGTCGCCGAAGCCGCGCGGGTGCTGAAGCCCGGCGGGAGATTCGCAGTCTCCGACGTGATCGCCGACCCCGACATGGACGAGGCCACAAAGGCCGACATGAGCGCCTGGACGGGGTGCATCGCCGGGGCACTCACCGAGACAGAATTCCACGCCGCGCTGACGGCCGCCGGCCTGGAACAGATCGAGATGCAAGAGACGCACCGCGTGCACGAGCATGCCGCCGCCGCGATCATCCGCGCGCGCAAGCCTCGCGGTGGTCAGAGCAAGGACCGGAGCCCGGCACCGGACCGGAGCCCGGCACCGTAGCTCTCCAAGCCGTCCTGGTCAGCTGAAGCTGACCGTGCCCGTGCCGCTGACCAGCTGCGCCGAGCTCGTCGGTGTCGCCGAGTTGCTTGAGTTGCACTGGCCGGCCTTCGCGCCGCTGGAGAAACGCGGGAGCGTGAAGCCGACGCTGACCGTGATGTGAACGTTGCCGCTGATGCCGGTGTAGAGCCCCGTGCCGCTGACGATCGGGAGACCGTTTGACGCTGCGACCGACAGCGAGCAGGTCGCCTGATTGAGCTGGGCTTTGTTGAACGCGCGGTTGATCTTCTGATCGAGCACGGTCTTATTGAGCAGGATCGTGCCCTGCGTCAGCTTCAGCAGCACGTAGTTGCCGTTGTCGTTCGGCTTGCCGGCCTTGTTGACACTGTTCGAGGTTCCATGGTCACCGATCGCGCCGGTGATCAGGACCTTCCCTCCACCACCGAGACCATTCGAGGACCCGAGGACCCGGATCCTGCCTCCGGCCGGCGTTGCAGCGCCGGCGGAGACGGCGACCAGCGCCGAGATGAGCAGCGCGGCTAGGACCGCAGGCGAGAGAGTGCGCAGGTGCTTAGGCATGTGATGCTGACCCCCTATGAGGAATTGGTGCGGCTCAAACCCCCGGTCTGGCGGCCGCACGCTGATTGCGAGGCGAACCTACACCCTCACCAAAGCTGCGGCAACCTAGAACTACTTCAGCAGCCGCGACAGACGCCGGTCCTTTAGCAGCTTGCCGTCGGTCTGACACGTCGGGCAGTAGCACATGATGTAGTCCTCGTAGAAGACCGCCTCGAGCGTGTCGCCGCAGCGCGGGCACGGCTCGCCGTTGCGGCGGTGGACGGTCAGCGGCATCGGCAGCTTGTCGGGGATCGGCAGCGCAAGCGTCTGTTCGTAGTAGGCGATCGCCCCGCCGAGCTTCGAGATGATCGCGTCACGCAGGCGCACCGCCTCCTCATCCGTCAGCTCCGAGCCGCGCTTGAACGGCGACAGCTTCGCCTCGTGCAGGATCTCGTCGACCCACGAACGACCGATTCCGGCCAGCACGCGCTGGTCGCGCAGCATCCCGTGCAGTGGGCGTGGCGCGTCGAGTAGCGGACGCAACGGCGGCGGGTCTGGGAACGCCTCGGGCCCGAGCTTCGCGATCGTCTCCTCGGCCTCCAGCTCGGCGGCCCGCAGGACCTTGACCCAGGCGGCCTGCTTGGTCCCGAACTCGCGCAGCCGCAGCTCGCGTCCATCGTCGAGTCTCAGGAGCAGCCGCGAGGTCCGATCGCGCAGCGACGCACGCGCGTCGAATAGCTGTAGGCGGCCCGCCGACATCAGGTGGACGAGCAGCCTCAGATCGTCGTCGAGCTCGACCACGAACAACTTGCCGCGGCGGGTGACCGACGCGATCTGCTTGCCCTCGATCGCCGACAGCGGCGGGTCGTAGGTCTTGAGCGCGTTGACCCCAGGCGCGAACGCTGACTCGACACGGCTCGATTCCGTGGCGGAGCCGATCAGGCGGGCGGTGATCTCGACCTCGGGTAGTTCAGGCATCGCGCGTCGAGATGAGGCTACTCATGCGATCCATCGCGACTTGTTCGATCTCGTTCAGGATCGCTTTACGCTGGCGAACAAGACTGCCCGCCATGAGCGATGTGCTTGCAGTCTTCGGACCCGCCGGGCGCGACGAGGAGGTCCTCGAGGGGATCGCGGCCTACCGCCCCGACCGGGTCACGGTGCTGGTGACCGACGCCTGCGCCGACATCGCGGGCGACCAGTCCGGCCCGACGCGGGACCGGATCGCCGAGCTGCTCGCGAAGATCGAGCGCCGGACCGGCGCCACGGTCGTGGGGCTCGCCGGAGATCGCTCGCAGCTGCGCGGCTGGCGCTTTGACCGCG
>JBKQJQ010000268.1:0-36714 GCA_052147875.1 Solirubrobacteraceae bacterium
GCCCGCCGACCACTGGCGTTTCGTCGGCTTCCTGCCGCGCAAGCGTGCGGAGCTGGAGGCCGTGTTCGGCTCGCCTGAGACGGTCGTCGCGTTCGAGTCGCCGCGCCGGCTCGCGGCGTCGCTAGCAACCCTCGCGGCGCTCGATCCTGGGCGTGACGTGGCGGTCTGTCGCGAGCTGACCAAGATCCACGAAGAGGTGGTGCGGGGCGCCGCCGCCGAGCTTGCCGCCCGCTACGCGGAACGGCCGCCTCGCGGCGAGATCGTGCTCGTAGTTGGCCCCGCAGCATCCGCCGAGCACGACCTCGGGCAGCCGCTGGCGGCGCTCGAGAAGCTCGTCGACGCCGGCGCCAAACCGCGCCCCGCTGCGACCGTCATCGCCGAGCTCACCGGCGTTAGCGCCAACGCGCTCTACCGGGCGCTGACTCAGGGCTCGACGAAGTAGCTGCCGCTGCCCTGGCCGCTGGAGAACCAGCGGCTGGTGACGGTCTTCTTGCGCGTGTAGAACTCGACCGCGTCCGTTCCGTGCGCGTGCAGGTCTCCGAGGAACGAGTCCTTCCAGCCGCTGAACGGGAAGAAGGCGACCGGCGCCGCGACCCCGATGTTGACGCCGATCATCCCCGCCTGCACCTCGTGGCGGTAGCGCCTGACGGAGGCGCCCGACTCGGTGAAGATTGAGGTGCCGTTGCCAAAGCGGCTGTTGTTGACGATGTCGATCGCTTCGTCCAGAGAATGGGCACGTACCACCGCGAGCACCGGACCGAAGACTTCCTCGCCCACGATCGGGTCGTCGCGCTGAACCTCGACGATCGTTGGCCCGACGAAGCAGCCCGACCGCGGAACCCCGTCGCGACCATCGACGACGACCCTGTCGCTGGAGCGAATCCAGCTCGTAATGCGCTCGCGCGCGGTCTCAGAGATCACCGGACCGACGTCATTTGTTTCGTCGAGCCCATCGCCGACCCGCAACGCCCGGGTCGCGTTGACCAGTGGCGCCATCAGCTGCTCGTGCGCGTCGCCGACAGTCACCACCACGCTTCCGGCCATGCACCGCTGCCCGGCGGCCCCGAAGGCCGAGCCGATGATCCCGTCGACGGTCTGCTCGATCACTGCGTCGGGCATCACGACCATGTGGTTCTTCGCCCCACCGAGCGCCTGCACGCGCTTGCCGGCCATCGCCGAGCGCTCATAGACGATCCGGGCGACCGGCGCCGAGCCGACGAACGAGACCGCGTCGATTCCGGGGTGCTCGAGGATCCCCTCGACGACCTCGCGGCTCCCGTTGACGAGGTTCACGACCCCCGGCACAAGCTCGAGCGCATGCAGCTCCTCGAACGCGATCTGCTGGGTCATCGGCACCTGCTCGGACGGCTTCAGGACGAACGTGTTCCCGCACGCGATCGCGAACGGGAGAAACCAGAACGGGACCATCGCCGGGAAGTTGAACGGCACGATCGCGGCGCACACGCCGACCGGCTGGCGAATCGTCTCGGCGTCGATGTTGCGCGACACGTCCTCGAGGATCCGGCCCTGCATCGTCGTCGGGATCGCGCACGCGGCCTCGACCATCTCGATCATCCGCGCCACCTCGGCGCGCGCGTCGACCAGCGTCTTGCCCATCTCAGTCGTGACGCTGCGAGCCAGCTCCTCGTGCCGCCCGACCAGCCGCTCGCGCAACTCGAACAGCTTGCGCGCACGCGCGATCGTCGACACCGCGCGCCATTCGGGCAACGCGTCGCGCGCTGCGCTGACCGCCGCGTCGAGATCGGCTCGGCCCGACAGCGGCACCCGCGCGAGCGTCTCGCCGGTCGCCGGGTTGGTGACGTCGAGCTCGCCGGTCGCGGCCGTCGCCGGCGTCCAGCGGCCGGCGACGTAGTTGTCGAGCAAGCGCGTGGAGGTCGCCGTGTGGCTCACCAACCGCAGGATAGCCTTGAGAACCGGTGTCGTTCTACGTCACAACCCCGATCTACTACGTCAACGCGCAGCCCCACCTGGGCCACGCGTACACGACGATCGTCGCCGACGTGCTCGCGCGCCACCAGCGCCAGCGCGGTGAGGACGTCTTCTTCTTGACCGGGACCGACGAGCACGGCGAGCCGGTCGCGGATGCCGCGCGCGCCGAGGGCGTCGAGCCGCAGGTGCTCGCGGATCGCAACGCCGAGCGCTTCAAAGCGCTCGCGCCGCTGCTCGAGGCGTCGAACGACTTCTTCATCCGCACGACCGACGAGGAGCACGAGCGCCGCGTGCAGGAGGTCCTCCAGGGCGTCCACGACAACGGCTACACGTACAAGGGCATCTACGAGGGCTGGTACTGCCCCCGCTGCGCTGACTTCAAGGTCGAGAACGAGATCCTCGAGGGCAACCTGTGCCCGATCCACGAGATCCCGCTCGAGCGCCACGAGGAGGAGAACTGGTTCTTCGCGCTGTCGAGGTTCCAGGAGCGGATCGAGCGCCTGTACGCCGAGCAGCCGGACTTCGTGATGCCACAGGCGCGATACAACGAGGCGCTGTCGTTCATCAACTCAGGCCTGCAGGACATCTCGCTGTCGCGGTTGCGCCTGCAGTGGGGAGTCACCGTTCCATGGGACCCGAGCCACGTGTTCTATGTCTGGTTCGACGCGCTGCTCAACTACTACACGGCGCTCGGCTACGCGCGCCCCGGCGAGGACCTGACAGACCGCTTCTGGCCCGCGACGTATCACATCATCGGCAAGGACATCCTCAAGTTCCACACGGTGTTCTGGCCCGCGATCCTGATGGCCGCTGACCTCGCGGTGCCGAAGCACGTGTTCGTGCACGGCTTTCTACTGGGCGCCGACGGGCGCAAGATGAGCAAGTCGCACGGCAACGTGCTCGACCCGTTCGACGTGATCGCCCAGTTCGGCACTGACGCGCTGCGCTTCTATCTGCTGCGGGATGTCTCGTTCGGCGCCGACGGCGCCGTCGGAATGGACGCCACTCGGAAGCGCTACGAGTCCGAGCTCGCGAACGAGTACGGCAACCTCGCCAGCCGCACGATCGCGATGATCAGCCGCTACCGCGACGGCGTGATCCCCGACGTCGAGCTCGACCCGGAGCTCGCTGCGGAGTTCGATGGCCTCGCCGAACGCGTCGGCGAGCTGCTCGACCGGGCCGATGTCACCACCGCGCTCGAGCTGATCTGGCAGCGCGTCCGGCGCTGCAACCGCTACGTCGAGGAGCGGGCCCCGTGGCGACTCGCGCGCGATCCGGCCGATGCCGGCGCGCTCGACGAGACGCTCGCCTCGCTTGCCGAGGCGCTGCGCGCGCTGACCGTGATGCTGCACGCCTACATGCCGGCCACCACCGCCCGCCTACTCGACGCTTTGGCGGCGCCCGACCTGGCGTATGCCGGCGCGAGCCTCGCCGCGACCGGCGGCGGGCGAACGGTGAGCCCGCTCGAGCCCCTGTTCCCGAAGCGAGCATGATCGACAGCCACACCCACCTCGACGCATGCGAGCCCTCCGTCGCCGAGCTCGTCGCCGCCGCCGAGGAGGCTGGCGTGACGCGGATCGTGACCGTCGGCACCGACGGCGCCTCATGCCGCGCGGCGCTCGCGGCTGCCGAGGACTTCCCGCAGGTGTACGCGGCGATCGGGCGCCACCCCAGTGAGGCGACCGGCTTCGACGACGCCGACTTTGCCGAGCTCGAGGCGCTCGCCAGCCACGACAAATGCGTCGCGATCGGCGAGACCGGGCTCGACTACTACCGCGACTACGCGCCGCGCGAGGACCAGCAACGCGCATTCGAGGCGCAGATCGAGCTTGCGCGGACAACCGGCAAACCGCTCGTTATCCACACCCGCGCGGCCGACGACGACACGCTCGCGACGCTCGACGCGCACGCCGCCGGGCTGCGCGTGATCCTGCACTGCTTCTCGATGGCCAGCCGCGTCCGCGAATGCCTCGCCCACCAGCAGTGGTGGTTCTCGTTTGCCGGCAACGCCACATATCCCAAGGCCCAGGACCTGCGCGAGGCGGCGATCGCGATCCCGTCACACCGGCTGCTGGTCGAGACCGACGCGCCGTACCTCGCCCCACAGCCGGTCCGCGGCAAGCCCAACCAACCGGCCAACGTCGTCGCAACCGCCGAGGCGCTGGCGCTCGAGCGCCGGGTTTCCTACGCCGAGCTCGAGCGCTCGATCGAGGACAGCGCCGCGGCCCTGTTCGGATGGTGAGCGCCGGCTCGCCGCGCGGGCCGGGCCAGGGCGGGCGCTCATCGCGCCAGCGTGAGCCGGGCCAGGGCGGGCGCTCATCGCGCCAGCGTGAGCCGGGCCAGGGCGGGCGCTCGCCGCGCCAGCGTCAGCTGGGCCAGAACTTCCTCGTCGATCGCAACATCCTCGACGTGATTGAGCGGCTCGCGGCGCTGTCCGAAGACGACGTCGTGCTCGAGATCGGCGGCGGGCTTGGGCTGCTGTCGGACCGGCTCGCATCTCGCGCCGGGTTCGTGCACGTGATCGAGGTCGACGGTTCGCTCGCCGCCGGTCTGCGAGCGATCTTGGAGCCGTTCGCGAACGCCGCGCTGCACATCGGCGACGCGTTGACGATCGACCTGCGGGCGCTGACGCCGTCGCCCAACAAGGTCGTCGCCAACCTCCCATACGGCGTCGCCGCGACGCTCATCCTGCGGACGATCGACGAGCTGCCGAACGTCGAGCAGTGGGTCGTCATGGTCCAGCGCGAGGTCGGCGAGCGCTTCGCCGCGGCGCCGGGCACCGCGGCCTACGGGGTTCCGAGCGTGCTCTCGCAGCTCGCGTGCGAGGTCAACGTCCTGCGCCCGATCGCCCGGACCGTGTTCAGGCCGGTGCCGAACGTCGACAGCG
Source organism: Solirubrobacteraceae bacterium (assembly GCA_052147875.1). Taxonomy (GTDB): domain Bacteria; phylum Actinomycetota; class Thermoleophilia; order Solirubrobacterales; family Solirubrobacteraceae; genus Palsa-465. Next base: position 4,838 of record JBKQJQ010000268.1, read on the forward strand.
TGCTGCTGGGCCTGCGTCGCCTCGGAGCAGCCGCCGATCCGGCTCTGAGCGCGCTCGTGCACGGAGCGTTCGCGCACCGGCGCAAGACGCTGGCGGGCTCGCTGGCGCTGACCGGCGACGCGCGCGATCGCGCCCGGGCGGCGCTGGTCGAGCTCGGTCATCCGGCCGACGAGCGCGCCGAGCGGCTGTCGCCGGAGGAGTTCAGGGAGCTGGCACGGCGGATCGGCTGATGCCCATCGTCCAAGAGCGCGCATATGCGAAGGTCAACCTCTGCCTGCTGCTGGGCGACACCCGCGACGACGGCCGGCACGAGCTGGTGACCGTGCTCGAGTCCGTCTCGCTCGCCGACGATCTGACGATCGAATTCCCCTCCCCCTCAGGAACGGACACCGTTAGATGCGCCGGCGTCGACGGCCCGAATCTTGTCGCCGAAGCGATCACTACCCTCAGGGCGGTCGGGTGGGGTGCCCCGCCGCTGCAAATCGAAATCGAGAAGCGGATCCCGGTCGCGGCTGGGATGGGGGGTGGATCGGCCGATGCCGCCGCGCTGCTGCGCGTAGCAACCCAGCTCGCCGTCGTCGCGCCGGAGACCGTGCTCGAGATCGCGGCCGCGCTCGGCGCCGATGTCCCCAGCCAGCTCGAGCCGGGCCCCAGCCTCGGCACCGGTGCCGGCGACGTCGTCCGCCCGCTGCCCGTGCTCACCGAGCACGCCCTGCTGGTGGTGCCACATCCGTTCGGGCTCTCGACCGCCGATGTCTACGCGGAGGCCGACGCGCTCGGGCTCGCGCGGACCGCGACCGAGCTCGATGCCCTCCGCGCCGAGCTCGAGTTCTCGCTCGTCGCCGAGGTCGAGCTGCCCGACGACCTGCTCGTCAATGACCTCGCGCCGGCCGCGGTGTCGCTCGCGCCCCAGATCGCCGTTGCGCTGGATGCGGTCGTCGCCGCCGGCTGCGAGCACGCGATCGTCTGCGGCTCCGGTCCGACGGTGCTTGGAATCTGCTGGGGCCAGGATGCGTCGGCGCGGGTCGACCAGGCACGCGATCGGATCGTCGGTCGGTTTCCGGCCTCGCTCAGCGCCCGGCCGGTGTCCCGGGTCGAGCTGTGACCGGGCCGCACGCAGGGGACTGTCGGTCGGCGGCGAACACGTGCCCGTTTCCCGCAAATTGCGGCGCCATCACGCGCCCGCGCTCGACTATCGCCCGCTTCGGGCACAATTTGTCTGAGCAATGAGCAACACGTCGGTCACCTATCTGGTAGGCGCGTGCGCCGGGGTCTTCGGCCTGGTCATCTTCTGCACGTTCGTGGTCGCCCCGGCGGTCACGTCCTACCGGCGGATCTACGAACGCGCGGCGGCGGTGGTGCTGTCGTTCTACGTACTCGCCGCGTTCGTGGGCATCGGTGTCTTGCTCGGCGCGTTGCTCATCATCGAGTGGCCCCGGGTCTTCTGACTGGAGCGCTTTGGCCCCGAGCGCTGAGCGCAGCGGAGTCCGTACGCCGGACCTCGGCGCCTTCGCCGCGATCACGGACGCGGTCGAGGCTGGCGCCGGCCTGCCCGAGATCCTGCGGGCGGCCGCGCGAGCGCTCGACGCCAGCCTGATTCTGATCGACCGCTCGGCGACCGTGCTCGCGGTTGCCGTGCGTTCGCCCGCCGACGAGCGCTCGTTGATGCGCGACACCGCCGATGTCACGACGGTCGAGCTCAAGGTCGCCGAGGCGCCCGTCGGGCAGCTTCGGATACGAACCCGCGAACGCACCCCGGACGGCGCGCTGCTTCGACTGGTGACGACGCTGATCGCGTCAGAGGTGGAGCGCGTCCGCGCCCCGGAACGGGCATCCCAGGAGGCGGCGACGAGCTTCCAGCGCGCGGTGCTGTCGCGACGGATCGAGGATCGAGACGACCTGCTCGCGCGTGGTAAGGAGCTTGGCACCGACCTGTCGGGCGGAGCGTCGGTGGCGGTCGTCCGCGCCCACGCTCGCAACCCGACCGAGGATGACTGGCGCCGCCGGCTGCTGGCGGTCGCCGCGCGCGGGGCGCGCTCGATTGCCCCAGGCTCGATCGCGGCACCAACCGAGGTCGACGCGGGCGAGGTCGTCGTGCTGCTCCCCGATGCTGACGGGGAGGCCGGCCGGCGCGTCTCGGCGGCGATGCTCCGCGAGCTCGAGTCGGGACTCGCCGGTTTCTCGTTCGCGCTCGGCCGCAGCCGCCGGGTCGAGAATCCGCTCGATCTCCAGCGAGCGTTCAACGAGGCGCTGTTGGCGCTCAACGTCGCCGAGGGCGACAGTGAGCGCACCGAGCTCGCCTACGAGGAGACCGGCACCTACCAGCTGCTGCTCCCGTACATGAGCGATCCTGCCGAGCTGACGCGGTTCTACGACGAGACCGTCCGCCCGCTGGTCGCCTACGACGAGCAGTACGAGACGGACCTGCTGGGCACGCTGGCGACGTTCCTCGAGTGCGACGCGAACGTCAACGCCACCGCATCGCGGCTGATCACCCACCGTCACACGATCCGATATCGCTTCGAGCGCGTGCGCGAGCTGACCGGACTCGACGTCTCGTCCACGGACGGCCGCGAGAAGCTGTCGCTCGGGCTCAAGGCGATGCGCGTACTCGGGCTTGCGGCACCGCATGGGCCCGCGAGCGAGCCGGGTGCGGCCGGCGGGCGCGTCCCGCGTTAGCCACCCAGCCCGCGCCGCTGTCGCGAACGTCACACAAATCTGATGCCGGTTCGGTTAGGGTCGGGACCGGAGGCGCACGGGACCAACGAAGGGAGAGAGCACATGACGAAGCCGCGACTTCTGCTTTGTCTTGGCGCGTTGCTGGTGTTTGGCCTGCAGGCGAGCTCGGCGCTCGCCGATCCGGTGCAAGGGCCCGCGATCTGCGCCAACCCAAGCGCCGAGGCGCCGATCGCGGGCAACTTCCGGCAGCTCACGATTGTCGGGGAGAATTACGTGCCCGCAGGCTCCACGCTACGTGTGCGGGGCAATCTGAAGCTGGCACGCGGAGCCTGTCTGGATGCGTTCACGCTGGGGACGGTCAAGGTGCGGGGCGACGTGATCGTCCACCGGGGAGCGATCCTCGCGCTCGGGTGCACGCCCGGTTCGCTGGGCCCACCGCTCACGCAGGCGCCCTGTGACGGGATGACCACCGACGATACGGTCGGCGGCAGCATCATCGCCCGTCATGCGTTGACGATGTACCTGGATGGCGACACGATCTGGGGCAACGTGATTTCAATCGGTGGAGGCCCGGGCCCGACCATGAGCCCCTACGTCAACTTCCCGATCAAGGACAACACGATCTACGGCAACGTCAGAGTGATCGGCTGGCAGGGCACGTGGTTTGGATTCATTCGCAACACCGTGTCCGACAACGTGTTGCTCGCGTTCAACGTCGGAGTTTCGATCGGCGACACCGGCCTGCCGGACTCGACTGAGGTCGTCACGAACACGATCGGAGGCAACCTGATCTGCTTCGGCAACAGTCCGGCCGCGCAGTTCGGCGACTCCGGCGGCACGCCAAACACCGTTGGTGGCCGCAAGATCGGACAGTGCGCTGATCTGTAGGCGATGACTAGGGGGCGGTAGCCAGCGCCCGCTCCACCGCGCTCGCGGTTGCCTCACCGGCGACCGCGAGCGCTTCCGTGTTCCGGGCCGCGCGCGCGAGTACGAACGCGCCCTCGAGCGCGGCGAACATCGACACCGCGAGCTCGCGGCCCCGCTCCTCGCTGAGGCCGCCGGCGACGAACCGCTCGACGCCCGCGGCGAGCCAGCGCTCGAACACCTCCGCGCACGCCTCACGCATCACCTCGCTCGAGCTCGAAACCTCTAGCGCGATCGTGGCGATCGGACAGGCGTCGGCGAAGTCCGTTGCCGCCAGATGCTCGGCAGCCCCGGCAAAGAACGCTCTCACCGCCGTCGGCAGATCGGGTGCCGGGTCGAACACCGCCGGGATCAGCTGCTCGTAGAGCGCTCCCGAGGTCCGGATCGCCTCTGCGCCGAGTTGCTCCTTCCCGCCCGGGAAGTGGTGATACAGCGAGCCGAACGGCGCCTGTGCGGCGGTCACGATCTGCTTGACCCCGGTCGCCGCGTAGCCCTGGCGGCGCATCAGCTCCGCGCTGGCGTCGACGATCCGGTCGCGCGTTGCGCTCATCGGCCGTCCTCTCGGCTGTTGACCGATCCCACTCGCTCCTCCGCTTGCACTTCTCGGTGCGTCCGTTACCCTCTCGCTAGAGTGATCAATCTAGCAGGAGGCCCGGATGCAGTCATGGCTAGCCGGCAAGCTCGTCTCGTACCTGATGTCGCGGTTGCGAGCGGGGGATGTCCGCCCGACGCGGCTGCTCGACGCGCCCGACGTTGAGCTGACGTTTCCGGGCCAGAACTCCTGGTCGGGCGTGTTTTGCGGCAAGGCCGATGTCGAGCGCTGGCGGCGGCGCTTCACCGCAGTCGGCATCCAGATCTTTCCCGATCAGGTGGTGGCCAAAGGCTGGCCGTGGAACACGACGCTCTGCGTCCGCGGCCACGACTTCCTCCGCGGACCGGGCGGCGAGCTGGTGTACGAGAACCGGTACGTGATCTGGGGCCACATGTCGTGGGGCAAACTCAAGCGCTACGAGGTCTACGAGGACACTCACAAGGCCAACCAGCTCGACGAATACCTGCTCGAGCACCGGCCTGAGCTCGCGGTCGCCTGACACTTCAAGCAGCGAACAGGCGCGCGGCCAGAGCCACCTCACTGCCCGCCAGCCCGACCGAGCAGTGCAGCGTGATCTCCCGGGTTCCCTGCCGGCCGGATACCCGGCCGGCGAGGACCTCGGCGAGGTCGATCAGCTCGCCTGTGAAGAACGGCTCCTGGTAGGCGCGTGCCTGAGTCGGCGAGTCGCAGGTCACCACACTTGCCCTCTCGACAAGCTCTGTCGGAGTCTCGTGCTCGCTGACGCTCTTCGGTCCGACGGTCACGACGTGGGCGCCGGGCGACACCTCGTCGGCCTCGATCACCGGTGTCGGAGAGCGCGTCGCGAGGATGATCAGGTCCGCTGCGGCGATCGCTGCGCCCGAGCTCTCGACGGCGCTCGCGACGACACCCAGCTCGCTGGTCGCACGCGCCGCGAACGTCTCGCGATGCGCGGTGGTCGGGCTGTAGACACGGACCCGGTCGATCTCGCGGACTGCGCTCAGCGCCCACAGCTGCGTCCACGCCTGGGTGCCGGCGCCGACGACGCCGACGGTCGTAGCGTCGGCGCGCGCGAGCAGGTCGGCTGCCACGGCCCCAAGCGCCCCGGTCCGGCGGGCGCCCAGCTCGTCACCGGTCACGATCCCGCGAAGCTCTCCGTTTGGTGACCAGACCGCGGTCAGTTGGTCGCCGGCGGGCTGACCCGCGCGGTAGACGCGAAAGCCGCTCGTCTCGTCGCCGAGGCTTCCAACCGTGAACACGTAGTCGAGCTGACCCAACTCAGCCCGCAGCCGCGGCGGAGCCCGCAGCTTGCCATCGGCGGCCGCCTGCAACAGCTCGCGCATCGCATCCACGGCGACCGCTGCCGGCATCGCACGAACATCATCGTCCCCGGCAATCCGGAGCGTCATGACCTCGCCTCGATCAGCCGGGTCGCGCGGCGCTTGGAGCCGGCCGGCACGGCGCGGCTGAGCGTCGAGCGGTGGTCGGCGATCCAGCTATAGGCGCGCGCAGTCGGGCCCGGGATCCGCGTGAGCGTCGACGCGGGGATCTTTCCGCCCGGCAGCAGCCGGAGGACTTCGGGCAACGCGGCGCCCGCAGACGTCCGGTTTCCATCGGCGGTGACCAGGTGCCACGACGCCATGCGCCGGCCGGGGTCGAGGTCACCAAGCAGTTCGTCGGCCTCGGGCGTACCGAGTGCCAGCGGGCGCAGGCGCCGTTCCCGGTCGGCACGCAATAGGAGCGCGAGCGTCCAGCGACAGAACCCACAATCGGTGTCGTAGATAACGGTCGACCGCGTCATCAGGCTTTCAATAGCATCGCGCGATGGCGATCGCGGTGATCACCGGCTCGCGGACCTACGCGCTGCCAGGCTTCGAGCACGCCGAGATCGAGCAACTGCGGACGCCGTTCGGCGACACCGCGGTCTCGCGTGGCGAGTTCGCCGGAGTCGAGCTGTTGCACATCTCGCGACACGGTCCCGGCCACACGCGGCTCTCAAGCCACGTCGAGCACCGCGCCAACATTTGGGCGCTGCACGAGCTCGGCGCCAGCGCGGTGATCGGCTGCACCGCCTGCGGTGCGGTCGACGCCAGCCTCGAGCTCGGCTCATTGGTCGTGTTCGACGACCTGCACTTCATCTCCAACCGGCTGCCCGACGGCTCGTTGTGCACATTCTGCGTCGAGCCCGGGGATCCGCGGCGCGGGCACTGGATCCTCGACGGTGGCCCGTTCTCTTACGGCGTCCGCCGGGCGCTGGTCGACAGCGCCGCTGAGACGGGCCATCCGGCCCGAGAGGGCGGGACCTACGGTCACGTCGACGGACCGCGCTTCAACACGCCGAATGAGATTGCCCAGCTCGCGGGGTGCGGCGTAACCGCGGTCAGCCAGACGGCCGGGCCCGAGACTGTTTTGTGCGGGGAGCTGGGGTTGCCGTTCGGGCTGCTCGGGTTCGTGACCGACTACGCCAACGACGTCGTGCCGGGAGCGACGACACCGGTCTCGAAGCTGATCGAGTTGATGGGCGAGAGCTCGGCCGTGTTCGCGGACGTGATCGCAGCCGCCGTGCCGCGACTCGACAGCGCGCCGCCGGCGCCCGCTGGGACGATGTACCGCCTCGAACAGGGCTGACTTGTCCGGGCCCGCGGTCGTGGTTATGCCGGCGCCCCCGCGCGGTGGCGCGGTAGCTGCGGTCCGTGAAATCCTCAGGCGACGGCTGCTCAGCTGGGCCGATGAAGTGGCTCCGGGGGGCGTGCTCGTGGCGGGTCCGAAAGAGCGCCCGGCTGAGGCGGGCGCGCGGGCGATGGATGGGCTCGACCGGCCGTTGATGATCGCCTGGCCCGACTTGGCCCGGTGGCGTCAGGGGCACGCGGCTGCCGCGCTCGGTGACCTTGCGGCCGGCTGCGAGTTATCAGTCGGCCCCGTGTTCGACGGAGGTTTCTATCTGGTTGCGTTCGCGCACCCGTTGGCGGTGCTGCCGACTTTGCCCGACGACATCTGGCAGAGCCCCGATGCGATAACGATCGCGCTTACTGCCGCGCACGTCGCGGGCTTCGAGGCGGGGATGCTCCGGGCCGAGCGCGGGCTGCACAGCCCCGAGGATGTGCGGGCGGCGCTGGCTGACCCGCTGCTTGATGGTGAGCTCCGCGCGTCGCTGGAAGGCGTCGGATAACTGGATACGCTTGGCGAGCGCCCGGTTGGCATTGCACTGGGGAGTGGTGTAACGGCAGCATGCCGGCCTTTGGAGCCGTGCGGTCCCGGTCCGAATCCGGGCTCCCCAGTTTGTAACAATTCCCTGCAAAAGGGCGTTTTCCGTCCGGCGCACGAACTAGTGTTCGAGCATGCCGTTGCGACCGCCATTGTCTGGAGTGGACTTGCGAGAAGCAGTAGCTGCAGCCACGTGCTGGGCCGACACATTGCGGTTGCTCGGCTACGAGGTGAAGGGCGCGAACCACAGGACCGTCCAGCGCTGGGCCGTTCGGTGGAATGTCCCGACCGGTCACTTCGATCCGAATGTCGCGCGTCGGCGCAGCTCAAAGGCGCGCGCGATAGCGCTCGAGCAAGCCTTGGTCGAGAACTCGAGCTACCCACGCGGAGCGTTGAAGGAGCGCCTACTCGCCTCGGGTCTGAAGCAGCGTGTGTGCGAGATGTGCGGTCAGGACGAAGTGTGGGAGGGTCGCCGAATGTCGCTGGTGCTCGATCACATCAACGGCATCTCGGATGACCATCGCTTTAAGAACCTGAGGATTGTCTGTCCGAACTGCGCCGCGACGCTCGAGACTCATTGCGGCCGGAATCTTCCCCGCGAGCGAATCTGCCCCGGATGCCGGAAGCCGTTTGCGCCGCGGCACATCCGACATCGGTACTGCTCGGAGAAGTGCTGGGGGACAGTGCTCGGTGACCGGCTGCGAGGCGTTGCCCAGCCAACCAGACGGAAGGTGTCCAGACCCTCGTACCAACAGCTGATGGAGGACGTTTGGACGATGAGCTTCCTGGCCGTCGGGCGCAAGTACGGGGTCTCTGACAACGCCGTGCGCAAGTGGATTCGTTGGTACGAGCTCGCAACGAGCGGTGAAGATCAGCTCGAGGCGGCCTGAGTCATGCCCAGCGGACCACTGACATCGCTTACGATCACGCCGTGACCGCGCCTGTCGTCGTCATCCTTGCTGCGGGCCAGGGCACTCGGATGCGCTCTGCGACACAGAAGCTTCTGCATCCGTTGTGCGGGCGCCCGATCATCGAGTGGCCGGTGGCGGCTGCGCGGGCGGCGGGGGCCGCGAAGATCGTCGTCGTCGACTCGCCCGAGCGGCGGCTCGAGGCGACGCTCAACGGCGCCGACGACGTGGAGCTCGCCGTGCAGGAGCAGCCGCTGGGGACGGCGGACGCGGTCAAGGCCGCCGTGCCGGCGATCGCGGGCGCGGAAACCGTGATCGTCCTCAACGGCGACGTGCCGCTGATCAGCGCCGCGACACTCCACGGCCTGCTTGCGGATCACGAGCGCACCGGTTCCGCTGGCACGATCGCGACGATCGTGCTCGATGACCCGCGCGGCTACGGGCGGGTCGTCCGGGCGCCCGACGGGACCGTCGACCGGGTGGTCGAGACCAAGGCGCCGGGCGACGCGAGCGAGCTCGAGCTGCACATCCGCGAGGTCAACACTGGTCTGTTCGCGTTCGAAGCGGCGGCGCTGGATGCCGCGCTGCAACAGGTCGGCACCGACAACGTCCAGGGCGAGCAGTATCTCCCTGACGTGCTGCCGATCCTCCGTGAGCACGAGCGCACGGTCACCGCCTACGAGATCGCCGACGTCACCGAGCTGCTGCAGATCAACGACCGGCTCCAGCTGTCCGAGGTCACGGCGGTCGCGCAGCGCCAGATCCTCGAGCGCCACATGCTCGCCGGCGTGACGATCGTCAGCCCCGCCGCGACCGTGATCGACGCGGGCGTCGAAATCAGCTCAGACACCGTGATCGCGCCGTTCACCTGCCTGCACGGCGAGACCAGGATCGGCGGCGGCTCGACGATCGGGCCAGGCTGCACGCTGGTCAACGCGCAGGTTGGCGACGGAGCCAAGATCGTGCACTCCTACATCGCGGGCGCCGTGGTCGGCGACCGGGTCAGCGTCGGCCCGTTCGCGTATCTGCGACCGGGCACCGTGCTGCGCGAAGGCTCGAAGGCCGGCACGTTCGTCGAGATCAAGAACTCCGACATTGGCGCGGGCACGAAGGTTCCGCATCTCTCTTACATCGGCGATGCGGACATCGGCGAGCACACGAATCTCGGCGCGGCGACGATCACCGCCAACTACGACGGCTACCGTAAGAACCGCACGACGATCGGTAGCCGGGTGAAGACCAGCGTCGACACCACGCTGGTCGCGCCCGTGACGGTCGGCGACGACGCGTTCACCGCGGCTGGATCGGTGATCGGTAAGGACGTGCCGCCCGGCGCGCTCGGCGGGTCGCCCGGGGTTGCGCGGTCGCATCAGCGCAACGTCGAGGGATACGCTGAGCGCCGCAGGCGGCAGGCCGAGAGCGAGTCCGAGCACGGCGGAGAGCACCAATGACGGCGGCAGTAACGTCAGCGGGCGGGCATAGACTCGCGGACACCTTGGGAGCCGTCCAGACCCACACAGCTGCGACTGATCTGAGGGTCGGCTACGACAAGCGTCTGATGCTGTTCTCGGGGCGGGCCAACCGCGAGCTCGGGGCGCGGATCGCGGCCAAGCTCGGCGTCGACCTCGGAGGGGTGACGCTGAGGACGTTCGCCAACGGCGAGGTTTACTGCCGCTACGAGGAGTCGGTCCGCGGCGCCGACGTGTTCATCGTGCAGCCGACCTGCCAGAACATCGCCGCCGGGATGACCGCTAACGACTCGCTGTTCGAGCTGCTGGCGATGATCGACGCGGCGGTCGGCGGTTCGGCGCACCGGGTGATCGCGGTCACGCCGTGGTACGGCTACTCGCGCCAGGACAAGAAGTCGGCACCGCGGGAGCCGATCAGCGCGCGGCTGGTCGCGCGGATGCTCGAGGCGGCGGGGATCGACCGGATCCTGACGATGGACCTGCACTCGGGACAGATCCAGGGCTTCTTCCAGAAGCCGTGCGATCACATGACGGCGCTGTTCATGCTGACTCAGTACTTCGACGACCTCGGGCTCGAGGACCTGGTGGTCGTCGCGCCAGACGCCGGCCGGGTGAAGCTCAACAAGCAGTTCGCCGCCAAGATCGGCGCCGACCTGGCGATCCTCAACAAGGAACGCCCCGCCCAGCAAGTCGCCGAGATCGGTTACGTGATCGGCGACGTGGCCGACAAGACGGCGCTGCTGGTCGACGACATGATCGGGACGGCCGGCACGCTGGTCGCTGCGGCGCAGGCGGTCCGCGGTGCCGGCGCACGGCGGATCTACGCCGCCGCCACGCACGGCAACTTCTCCGGCAATGCGTGGGAGAACCTAGCGGCGGCCGGCTTCGAACAGGTCGTCGTGACCGACACGATCCCGCTGCCGCCGGGCGCGCCAGACAACGTCCGCGTGCTGTCGTGCGCCGACTTGCTGACCAACTCGATCCGCCAGATCTTCACCGACGGCTCAGTCAGTGACGTGTTCGGCGGCGAGAACCAGCTGTTCTAGGGCCACGGGCGCGCACGAGGACCCCCAGCTAGGCGGTCGAGTACAGGGTGAGCGCGCCCTCCGGCTGATGGAGCTGCTGGGGCTGAGCGAGCACGAGCTGTGCGCGACGCTCGACGTCGACGCCCTGTCGCTGCTGTCGGGACAGCTCGAGCACAATGCGGAGCTGCCGATCGTGCTGGCGCTGCTGGATGACGCGGCGGAGCGCGCGGGGCCGCCGGTGCTCAGGCGCTGGGTACGTGCGGCGGGGCCGATGGGGCGGCCGATCGACGCGCTTGTCAGCCGTGACTTCGCCGCCTTCGAGGACGCACTTGCCGAGCTCGAGCAGCGGGGGTTCGTGCTCCGAGGCGGCGCGGATGCCTGAGCCGTTCGTTTACAAACTCCGGGTCCGCTACGCGGAGTGCGATCCCCAGGGGGTGCTGTTCAACGCCAACTACCTCGCGTACGTCGACCACACGATCACCGAGCTGTGGCGAGCGGCTTACGGCGGCTACACGGCGATGCTCGACCGGGGCATCGACATCGTCGTCGCCGAGGCCAACCTCCGGTTCCTCGGGTCGGCCCGGTTCGACGACCAGATCACGATCGAGGCGACGGTCACCAACATCGGGACCACGAGCGTCAGCTCCTCGTATCGCTTCCTGCGAGCGGACGAGCTGCTGCTCGAAGCCAGGCTCCGTCACGTGTTTATCGACCGGCGCACGGCGACCAAGACGCCGCTTCCCGGTTGGGCGCGCGACGGGCTGAAGCCGTGGCTCCAGGACGGCGGGAGCGAATCCCGCTCGGCGGCGGGTGGAAGCTGATCCTGCTCGGCGGCGGGCGGGAGCTAATCCTGCTCGGCGGCGGGCTTCTCGGGCCACGCCCCGACCAGATAGTGGAAGCTCTTGGCGAACGCGCGGTGCACGGTTGCGGCACTGGCGGCCATGATCCCCGCCTGCAGCGCCTGCGCACCAATCACCTTGGCCGCGCTGCCCTCGCCGGAGCCGGCCTTCGGCGGTGGCTCGTCGTCGATCTTCTCCCACAGCTTGCGGAACAGGGTCTTGCCCAGCCGGGCGGAGATGAACGCTGCGACCAGCGACAGCGGCCAGTAGAGGAGCTTCACCATTGTCAGGTCGGAGCCTACCCGCTTCGCGCGCCCTGGCCACGTGGCGCACGATGTTTCGCCAGACGGCGATGGTCAACGACCGGCGCTAGTGGGTAAATATGTGGCTATAAGTTGTTGATCTCAGGAGCGAGAGATGCTCGAGGAGGAGGGTCACAGCCGTCAGGACGATGGGGCCGAGGAGCTACTCCGCCGCGCGCTGCTCGATGACTCGTCGGCGGTTGCCGTCTCGCTCCGGGTCAGCGGACTGCCACTCAGCGAGGCGCTGACCGTCATCTTCCACGGGCGGCGCGACCTTGGCACGCTGCAGACCTATGTCAGCTGGGGTAGTTGGCCCGCGGGAGCGACCGTCGCCGCGAGCGACCTGCTGCGCGTCCCGTGCGACCTCGATCTCGCCGACGCCGACGATCGCGACGACGCCGAGCGGCTGTACGTCGAGCAGGCGACTGCGCTGCGCGATGCGCTGGTGGGCGCCGACACGGTGCTCGACGTGTGGCGCGAGCCGCTCGCCGAACTCGCCGGCAGCGGCGTCGCGGTCGACCACTCGATCGGGCTGTCCGTCCGTCTGCCGGCGCCGCGTCTGCTCCCGACCGCGCTGGTCGCAACCGAGTCGCAGCTCGTCGTGACCCCGGTGTGCGGGGCGCGAACGCTCGCCGACGGCCGGCCGCCGATGGGGATCGCGTGCGCGCAGCAGGACCTGTCGCGCGTCTACCCGCTCGCCGACGACCCCGAGCGGTGCGTGCAGGACTTCCTCCAGCTCGCCTCTGAGCACGCCCTGGAGCTCGCCGAGCGCCTGGACCACCAGGAGGCGAGCGTCCAGCGGTTCCTCGAGCTGAGCGGGGACGACTAGCGCGGCTTGCCCTGGTGCAAGCGCAACCGCCAGCGCCCGTCGATTCGTACCCACCCCGATGCACGGTTGGCGCGCTCCGACCCACCTCGGACACGTAGCTCACCAGCGCGACGTCGTCGCCAAGCGGACGAACGGCGAGCTCCACGAGCGACTCCAGCTGGTCGCGTGTCACGACTGGATCATCGCTAGCGTGGGCGCTCGATGCGGCGCCCGTATCTCATCTCGCTGATCGTCGTAGGCGTGATCCTGTTCCTGGTCATCAGCGGGCTGCTGGCGCGTGCGCTGACGCTCGGCGGCGCTGAGCAGTCGGCGATCACGAGCCTCGTCCAAGCGGAGGCGAGTGGTAGTCCGGCGGCCGTCGTCGCGGCAATCGATGGCTGCAGCGCCAGCCCCGTCTGCAAGGCGCGCGCAAACGAGGTCGCGGCAGCTCTGAGGCACCCTGGAAGCGTTTCCGTGATCGACTTCTCGGCCTCGTCGGGCTTCACGCTCGGGCCGACGCTCGGGACAGCACGCGTGGCCTGGATCGCGGGCGGCTCGCGGCCGCGCGTTCAGTGCGTCCTGGTGCGCAACTCAGGGAACCTGTTGGAGGGCTTCCGCGTCCACCTGCTGAAGATCAGCGTCAAGATTCCGGGCGGCGATAACTGCCCGAAGAACTACTGATGTGGTGCGCGCTCTGGGCGGCGGGCCGGCTCTCTGGCGGGACGCCGGTCACGCTTGGGGAGCAGCTCGCTCAAGCGACCGGGCTCGCGTAGCCGGACGCCCGACTGCTCGGCGTCGGGCAGCGGGATTCCGCCACGCGGAGCCGCCGGCGGTTGCGGTGGTCGCTTCGGGCCACGGCCCCAGCCATCGTCTCCCTCGCTGTCCGAGCGGCGCGCGGTGCCCGGTCCGTTCTCGCGCAACGCCGGGATCAGGAGCACACCCACGCACGCCAGGCCCAGCAGATGCACCCCCGCGATCCAAAGCAACACCTGAGCGTCGCTTGACATAGATAAAGGTTAGCGCACGGTTAGGGCGATCCGCCAGCGTTTGTTCTGACTCCCCGCTAGCATCAAACGCCGCCGATGGCCAGAGAGACAACTTCCCTCAAGGTAAACGCGCGCGAGCCCGACGGCTCGCGAGGTGCGCGACGTCTGCGCCGCGGCGGCGACGTCCCCGGCATCGTCTACGGCGGCGGCGAGGACCCCGTCACCTTCAAGGTACCTGCCCGCGATCTCCGGATCGCGCTCGCGCACGCCGGCGCGGTGCTCGACCTCGCGATCGAGGACGCGACCCCAACGCCGGTCGTGCTCAAGGATCTCGAACGTCACCCGGTCACCGGCGAGACGATGCACGTCGACCTGCTGCGCGTACGGCTCGACGTCAAGATCCAGTCGACGGTGCAGCTGGAGCTGACCGGCGCCGAGGATGCCCCCGGCGTCAAGGAGGGCGGCGTGCTCGAGCACGTGACGCGCGAGCTCCACATCGAGGCGCTGCCGACTGACATCCCCGACGTGATCCAGCACGATGTCTCCGAGATGGTGATTGGCGACACGCTGACGCTCGAATCGGTGCGTGCGCCGGCCGACGTTGAGCTGCTCGGCGACCCGGAGACCGTGATTGCCACACTGACCCCGCCGAAGCTCCAACTCGAGGAGGAAGAGGAGATCGAGGAGGAGACCCAGGTCGTCGGCGAGGGCGAGGAAGGCGCGGAGGGTGAAGCGGGCGAGGCCGCCGGCCAGGACAGCGGCGGCGAGGGCGAGGACGACTCGGGCGAGTAGCCCCGCCGTGGTCGACTGGCTCGTCGTCGGGCTCGGCAATCCCGGCGCGGGATACGCGGGGACTCGCCACAACGTCGGCTTCGAGATCGCCGACCTGCTCGCGAAGCGGTGGGGGCTGCCGAAACCGAAGGCCAGGTACCGCGGGTTGCTGACCGAGGGCCGCTCCGAGCCCGGTGGACCGGCGGTCGCGATCCTGAAGCCGCAGACGTACATGAACGACGCCGGCGATTCGGTCGGCCCGGCGCGCGGCGCACTGAAGGTCGATCTCGACCACGTGCTCGTGCTGCACGACGAAATCGACCTGCCGTTCGGCGAGATTCGGGTACGGCTTGGCGGTGGGCTAGCTGGGCACAACGGGCTGAAGTCGCTGAAGGCGTCGCTCGGTTCGCCTGACTTTGGGCGCGTGCGGGTCGGCGTCGGCCGGCCGCCGACGACTGACCCCGACCGCGTCGCCGCTTACGTGCTGGGCCGCTTCCGGGAGCCACGCGAAGAGGTGGCGCTGCTGATCGAGCAGGCGGCCGACGAGGCCGAGCGAGTGCTCCGCGAGGGCCCACCAGGCGGCACCTAGACCCAGGAGCAGGTGCTCCGCGATGGCCCACCAGGCGGCACCTAGACCCGGGAGCAGGTGCTCCGCGATGGCCCACCAGGCGGTGCCTAGACTCAGGAGAGGTGCTCCGCGCTCTCCTCGCCAACGCCGACGAAGACCAGCAGACCGCCGCGCTCGCCCGCGACGGCGGGGATGCCTTTGTCTCTCAATCGTTGCGCTCATACCTGGTCGCGGCGCTGCTCGAGCGCTTGGCGCCCGATCGGCGGCCTGCCTCGCCTGAGCGGGCGGGGCGCTCGTCATCCGACCGCGACAAGCCTGCGATCGTGGTCGCCGGCGACGACCGGGCGGCGCGCGAGCTGGCGGGCGCACTGCGAGCGTGGCTGGAACCGCGGCCTGTCCGCTACTACCCGAGCCGCGGCGTCACCTACGAGTCGCATCTGGCCCCCCCGCCGCATCTCGTAGGTCTACGAATCGCCGCGCTCGATGCGCTGCTGGACCCGGGTGAAGCCGCGCCGGTGGTCGTCGTCAGCGCGGTCGCGCTGTCGGAAAAGGTGCCCGATCCGGCAATGCGGCCGCACGGGTTCGAGCTCCGGGTGGGCGAGCTGCTCGACCTCGACGAGACCGCAATGGACCTCGTCGCAGCCGGGTACGAGCGCGTCGACCAGGTCGAGGACCGCGGTCAGTTCGCGATCCGTGGCGGCCTGCTCGACCTGTTCCCAGCGACCGAGGACCGTGCGGTGCGCGTCGACCTGTTCGGCGACGAGATCGAGTCGCTGCGGTGGTTCTCGACCTTCACGCAGCGCTCGCTGGGCGACGCCGAGCTGGTCGAGGTCGCGCCGGCGGCCGAGCTCGCGCCAGAGCACCGCGAGCTGGCCGAAATCGCCGCGCTCGAGGACGAGTCGGAGCGTCCGGATATCGCGGAGCTGCTCCCGGTCGAGAACTTCCATCCGTTCCTCGAGCTGGTCGACGCGGCAGTGCTGATCGCGGGCGACGAGGACCTCGCGCCGGCGCTCGCCGACCACTGGCAGGATGTCACCGCCGCGTTCCACGACGAGGACGCACACCACCTGTACGTCGCGCCCGACGAGATCGTGCAGCAGCTTGGAGAGCGCGCCCGCATCCGACTGTCGAGCATCGACCAGGACCAGCGATTTGCCTTCCGCGCCCAGGCCGCCGACGTCGCCGCGCGCGGGCTCAAGGAGGCGGAGCCAGAGCTCGAGAAGCTCGCGCGCTCGGGTTATCGGACCGTCCTGACGTTCGCGCGCCGCGGCGAGGGCGAGCGGTTCGCGTACAACCTCGGTCGGCTGAAGGTTCGTTGGCTCGGCGATGGGGAGGAGGCTGGACCGCAGGCGGGGCTGATCACGCTGGCGGCCGCCAGGCTCCAGACCGGGTTCATCGCACCGCAGTTCCACCTCGCGGTGATCCCCGACCACCGGCTGTTTCGGCGCAAGCGCGCGCCCGAGGCACCGGGGCGCGAACGGCGACGCGGAGTCCTACGCAGCTTCGCCGACCTGCGGACCGGCGACATCGTCGTCCACGAGGACCATGGGGTAGCACGCTTCGCGGGCTTTGACACCAAGACGGTCGCCGATGTCACGCGCGACTACCTGTATCTCGAGTACGCGGGCTCGGACCGCGTGTTCGTGCCGGTCGACCAGCTGGCGAAGATCTCGCGGTACGTGGGCGCCGGCGGCGCGCACCCGCCGCTGTCGAAGCTCGGCGGTTCGCGCTGGGAGGCGTTGAAGGCACGCGCCCGGCGCGCTGCTCAGGAGCTGGCGGGCGAACTGCTGAACCTGTACGCCGAGCGCAAGCGCCGCGAGGGTCACGCGTTCCCGCTCGACACGGATTGGCAGCGCGAGTTCGAGGACGCGTTCCCGTTCACCGAAACGCCGGACCAGCGCGACGCGATCGATTTCGTCAAGGCCGACATGGAGGCGCCGCGACCGATGGACCGGCTGATCTGCGGCGACGTCGGCTACGGCAAGACCGAGGTCGCGCTGCGCGCCGCGTTCAAATCGGTCCAGGACGGCAAGCAGGTGATGCTGCTGGTGCCGACCACGATCCTCGCCCAACAGCACTACGGCACCTTCACCGAGCGGCTGAAGGACTACCCGGTAACGATCGAGCACGTCTCGCGCTTCCGGCCTGCGGCCGAGCAGAAGGAATCCGTCGCGCGCTTCGCACGCGGCGAGGTCGACATCCTGATCGGCACCCACCGGCTGCTGTCGCGCGACGTGCGCGGCAAGGACCTCGGGCTGCTGATCGTCGACGAGGAGCAGCGGTTCGGCGTCAAACAGAAGGAGCTGCTGCGCCAGCTGAAGCTGCGCGTCGACGTGATCTCGATGAGCGCGACGCCGATCCCGCGGACGCTGCAGATGTCGCTGGCGGGCGTGCGCGACATCAGCGTGATCGAGACCCCGCCCGAGGGGCGGCGGCCGGTGAAGACCTACGTCGGCGAGTACGACGAAGAGCTCGTTCGCCGCGCGCTGCTGCGCGAGAAGGAGCGCCGCGGGCAGGCGTTCTTCCTCCACAACCGGGTCGAGACGATCGACGAAACGGCGGTTCGCCTGCGCGGACTGTGTCCCGGGATGCGGTTCGAGGTCGCTCACGGGCAAATGGACGAGCGCCAGCTGGAGCGTCGGATGCTCGCGTTCCTTCGTGGCGACGCAGACGTGCTGGTCTGCACCTCGATCATCGAGTCCGGGATCGACATCCCGCAGGCCAACACGCTGATCGTCGAGCGCGCCGATGTTTTCGGCCTCGCGCAGCTGTACCAGATCCGGGGTCGCGTGGGGCGGTCGACGGAGCGGGCGTACGCGTATCTCCTGTATCCCAGCGCCGCGGCGCTGACGCCCGAGGCGGCGCAGCGCCTGTCGGCGCTCTCTGACTACACGGAGCTCGGAGCCGGGTTCAAGATCGCGATGCGCGACCTGGAGCTGCGCGGGGCCGGCAACCTGCTCGGCGACGAGCAATCGGGCCATGTTGCCGCCCTCGGGTTTGAGCTTTATATGCAGATGCTCGACGAGGCGGTCAATGCGCTCGAAGAGACCGAGGCGGACGAGTGGGAGCCGGTGCGGCTCGACGTCAACGTCGACGCTTACGTGCCGGCCGACTACATCCCGTACGAGCAGGCGAAGGTCGAGGTCCACCGCCGGATCGCGGCCGCGCGCGAGGTCGCCGACCTGGCGTTGCTGCGCGAGGAGCTCGAGGATCGCTTCGGCCCGGTGCCCGAGCCGTTGAACAACCTGATCCTGCTGCAGCAGGCGCGCGTCAAGCTCGGGCAGGCGGGCGCGCGTGCGGTCACGTTCCGCGGCGACCGGCTGGCGATGACGCCGATCGAGCTCGACTCTGTGCGGGCAAAGCGGTTCCGGGCGGAGATCCCGGAAGCGCTGTACGAATCGGGCAAGTCGCAGCTGTCGCTACGCGTGCCGAAAGACCCGCAACAGCGGTTCCCGGCGCTCGTGCGTGCCGCCGACGTGCTGCTATCGGTTACGCGCGAGGCCGAGGCTGTCGAGAGCGCCGCCGCTTAGAGCGTCGAGCGGCGCGCTCAGCCGCGCGAGCGCGAGGATGTCGTCGATCACCGCCTGCGGCTCGTGCTTGAGTCGCTTCCAGGTGATTCGCAGCACTCTGAGTCCGAGGCGCTGGAGGCGCGCCTCGCGGATCCGGTCCGATTCGAAGGTCCGCGGGTCGGAGTGGAAGCGGCGGCTGTCGAGCTCGACGACCAGCTTCCACTGCGGCCAGTAGATGTCGGGCTCGAGGCCAGCGAGCTTGGCGTTGACGAGCGGCTTCGGCAGGCCCGCCTTTTCGATCAGCTCAAGAAGGACGCGCTCGAAGACCGACCGGGTGGGCGGCGCGCCGGTGTAGTCCTCCAGGATTGCCCGCAGTTTCGCGCGGCCCTTGGCACCGGGGCGCCGGGCCAGCGCGCGCTCGAGCGCGAGCACGTTGAGGACGCCGTCGCGATCGGCCTGCTCGATCGCGCGCGGAGTTGGATGGGGGTGAGGATTGCCGCCAGGTCGAGGATCGTGCGGACGATCGAGGTGACAGCGATTCCGTCGACAATGTCGACGTCCTCGCGGTGAAACCTGTCCGTGACGTGAATCCGTAGACCGCGTTGCCGCCTCGCATGCGTGGACCCGGGAATCGTGACGTCAATCAAAGTCTGGGCGGTCGACAGCAGCTCTCAGACCGAAGCGGCGGTCTTGTGGCTCAGCACCGTTCCTGGTCCCAGCGCGAGCATCGCCGCCATCATGCGCCCACGAGGATGGAGGACGCTGTGGCCGACGGCGTAGACGCCGCGACGCACTCGGACCAGGTCGCCGGCGGCGAGCCGACGTTCGATCGTGCCCGCTGTAACCCGCGCGCCAGCAGCTGCCGTCGAGCCACGACGCCGTGTTGATGCTCAGCCAACCTGCGGACGATCGCATTGACCTCCCTTTTCCTCGTATAGCGAGGGTTTTTGGAGGTGCATTGGGCACCAGCCCAGCGTTGCAAGAATTGCGTGACACGTGTGCAACGTAAGCGCTGATTAAGAGTGACAACGCAATCGCGCATCCGCCGCTACCATCGGCCGAGTCGTATGAAGTCATCGAGGACCATCCCGGCGCTTGGCGCCTTTTTTGTGGCCATCGCCGTGGCCGTCGCGGGCTGCGGAAGCGGCATCCCCGGCAACTCGGTCGCGGTCGTCGCCGGCAACCCGATCAGCACCCAGGCGTTCAACCACTGGATGTTCGTGCTGGCCAAGACCCAGGCCGCGCAGGCCCCGGGCGAGCCGGTGATCGTGCCCAACGACCCGCCGAACTTCAACAAGTGCATCGCCCAGGTGAAGGCCGAGATCCCGTCGCTGGCCAAGACCGCGGACAAGACGCTGCGGAGCGACTGTGCGCGCGTGTTCACGTCGCTCTCGAGCGAGGTCATGAACTACCTGATCACGAGCTACTGGTACCAGGCCGAGGCGCACAAGCTCGGACTCAAGGTCACCAACGCCCAGGTCCAGAAGACGCTCGAGCAGGCCAAGAAGGCGCAGTTCTCGACCGCCGCGCAGTTCGACTCGTTCCTCAGCTCGACCGGTCAGACCGCCGCCGACGTCACCTACAGGATCCGCGTCGAGCAGCTGTACCAGAAGCTCCTTGCGCGCCAGCCGAGCAAGGTCACGGCGGCCGCGATCGCCACCTACTACAACAACCACAAGTCGCAGTTCGGCACGCCCGAGACGCGCAACATCCGGATCGTGCTCGCCAAGAACTCGGCCCAGGCCACCGAGGCAATGAAGGCGCTGCAAAGCGGGCAGAGCTGGACCGCGGTCGCCAAGAAGTACTCGATCGACCCGACGACCAGGAACAGCGGTGGGCTACTAACCGGCGTCACCAAGACCGGCCAGGACGCGGCGCTGACGGCCGCCGCCTTCACGGCGCCCCTCAACAAGCTGACCGGTCCGGTCAAGGGTCAGTTTGGCTACTACGTGATCGACGTGCAGAAGATCAATCCGGCGACCCAGCGCAGCCTCGCCCAGTCGACGGCCCTGATCAAGGAGACGCTCACCTCGACGCTGCAGACGAACGCGGCGAACGCGGTCACCAACCAGGCCAAGAAGGCCTGGCTGAGCCAGACGAAATGCCGCGCGCAGTACGCGATGAGTTACTGCAGCGGCTACAAGGCGCCCAAGACCAGCGCGTCTTCCGCCACCTCCGCGCCCTGAGTTGGGCGACGGCGACGCAGCCCAGGCCGCCGCACAAGCCATAGCGCGACTGGATGCGATCACGCGCCGGCTGCGGCGCGAGTGTCCATGGGATCGCGAACAGGACGAGCGCACGATCGTCCCGCACACCGTCGAGGAGGCCTATGAGCTCGCCGACGCTGCTCACAAAGGTGACGATGCGAAGCTGCTGGATGAGCTGGGCGACGTGCTCTTCCAGGTCCACTTTCTGGCGCTCCTGCTCGAAGAACGCGACAACGGATCGCTGCGAGAGGTCGCCGAGCACGTGACGCAGAAGCTGATCCGCCGTCACCCGCACGTGTTTGGCGAGACGGAGGCGACCACCGCTCAGGAGGTCCTGACCAACTGGGACGCGATCAAGCGCGACGAGGCCGGCCGCGAGCCGGGCCTGTTCGGTGAGGTGCCCGAGAACCTGCCGTCGCTGCTGCACGCGCGCAAGATCCAGCGCCGGGCTGCGTCACACGGGTTTGATTTCCCGGGCGTCGAGCAACCGATCCAGTCGGTCCGCGACGAGCTCGAGGAACTCGAGCAGGCGAAGACAGCAGGCGAGCGCTTCGACGAGCTGGGCGACCTGCTGTTCGCCGTGGTCAACGTGGCGCGGAAACTAAGGGTCGATCCGGAGCTGGCGCTCCGCTCGTCGTCGGCCAGATTCAGACAGCGCGTGTTGGCGGCGAGCGAGCTGGCGACATCCGAGGGCGCGAGTTGGGAGGATCTTCCGCCTGATCAGCAGCTTTCCTACTACGTCCGCGCACGGATGACCGAAGGAGCGCCTGAACACAGATGAGTCAGATCGAGCATGTGCACGCCCGCCAGATCCTCGACAGCCGCGGCAATCCGACGGTCGAGGTCGAGCTGAGCTTGGAATCTGGGGCGTGGGGGCGAGCCGCGGTCCCGTCGGGGGCATCGACGGGCGAGTTTGAAGCGACCGAGCTGCGCGATGGCGGCTCCGATTGGTTGGGCAAGGGAGTCTCGCGGGCGGTCGACAACGTCAATGGCGAGATAGCGACCGCGGTCCATGGCGAGGATGCCGCGCAACAGGCGGCGCTCGACCGGACGCTGATCGCGCTCGACGGGACGCCGAACAAGTCGCGCCTGGGAGCCAACGCGCTGCTGGCCGTGTCGCTGGCGGCGGCGCAGGCATCGGCCGCCGAAGAACGGCAGCCGCTGTGGCGCTACCTCGGTGGCGGCAGCGCGCACGTGCTGCCGGTGCCGATGATGAACGTGCTCAACGGCGGGGTGCACGCCGATAACCGGCTCGACTTCCAGGAGTTCATGATCGTCCCGGTTGGGGCGAGCTCCTTCTCCGCGGCGCTGCGGATGGGGTCCGAGGTCTACCACCATCTGAAGCAGACGCTGCACGATCGCGGCCTGTCGACCGCCGTCGGCGACGAGGGCGGTTTCGCGCCCGACCTTGCCTCCAACGAGGCGGCGCTCGAGGCGCTGATGGAGGGGATCCGCGCGGCGGGCTTCATCCCCGGCGATCAGATCGCGATCGCGCTTGACCCGGCCGTGTCCGCCCTGTTCCACGACGGCCAGTACGTGCTCGAGCACGAGGACCGGACGCTGACCGCCGACGAGCTGGCGGGCTACTGGTCAGAGCTCATCGATCGCTACCCGATCATCTTGCTCGAGGACGGGATGGCCGAGGAGGATTGGGACGGCTGGTCGACGCTGACCGATCAGATCGGCAACCGGATCGAACTCGTCGGCGATGACATCTTCGTCACCAACACGGAGCGGCTCAAGCGGGGCATCGACTCCGGAGTCGCCAACGCGATCCTGATCAAGGTCAACCAGATTGGGACGCTGACGGAGACGTTTGCCGCGATCCGGATGGCCCGCGAGGCCGGCTACGCGGCGGTCATGTCGCATCGCTCCGGCGAGACAGAGGACGTCGCGATCGCCGACCTCGTGGTCGCGACCGGGATCGGCCAGATCAAGACCGGCGCGCCGGCGCGCACGGACCGCGTGGCGAAATACAACCAGCTGCTGCGGATCGAGGAGGCGCTCGGAACCGAGGCGCTGTACCCCGGTCGTTCCGCGTTCCGTTCCTAGCTGTGAGGCCTGGCTCGGACATCCGTCCAGAGCGGCTCGTGCAGGGCTTCGTGCAGCAGGAAGGACCCCCAGGCCGTCGAACGAACGCGGTAGGCGATGCCGTCAGCCAGACCCGCAACCGCTGCTCCTCGACGTCAAGCGCGCACGGCTGCGCCGCGGCCTCGCCGCATCCCGCCTCGGGCTCCGCGGCTCCGGGTGCGCTGGGATCGCGCCGGACGCGTGGGGCTGCTGATCGTGCTGGTGGTTGTCGTCGGGCTGTACGTCCAGCACACCGTCTCGTACTTCTCGACCAGGGCGCAGGCCGACGGCGAGCAGGCGATCGTCACGCAGCTGTCGCGGGAGAACGCGAGCCTGCTCAAGCAGCAGCGGTCGCTGAGCAGCCCGGCCACGATCGTGCGCGACGCCCGCGCGCTGGGGATGGTCCGCCCCAACGAGCTTCCATACGTGATCACGGGTCATTCAGGGCACTGACAACTGGAAGGCGAGGCCGCGGTGCCCGAGCGGCAAGCCAGGCGGCCGCGCCGTGAGCCACGGCCAGCTGCGCTTCGAGGACCTGATCGGCCTCTGGCAGGAGGGTCAGCGGCGGCTGCAGGAGGCCGAGCCGCGTGATCGGGTGGCAATGGAGAGGGTGGTCGAATCGATCGTGATCGAGCTTCGCCACCGGCTCGGAGGACCGTTCAGCGTCCAGGAGCTCGCGCAGCTTTACATCGAGCAGGGCACCGACTGGTGCTTTTCGATCGCGACCCGGGTCGCGCCTGACAACCCGACGGCGTGGGACATCACCACGGTCGCCGGCAGCGCGTTCGCGCGCTACGCACGCGATGCGAGCGATTACACGGTCGGGCGCCGAGTCGGCGAGGCCGACCCCGGCGCCTACCGCGACGCCGGCGCCTAGCTCCCCTCGTCGGCGTCGCTGTCGCCGTCACCGGCGCGCCTGATCACGATCTGGTCCTCTTCGATCGCGACCTCGACCGGCCGGTGACCGGCCCAGTACTCGGCGTAGATCGGATCGTCCTGGACGGCGGGGTCGAGCCACAGGCCGTACCCCTCCTCGCCGTGGTCGAAGGTCGCCTCGAGCGTCTCGGAGCGGCGTCGAGGGCGACCTCGACCGCCGCGCCGGCCGCGGCGGCGGCGCGCTGGCTTCTCCTCGTCCTCGTCGTCGTCATCGGACTCATCGTCGTCGGCACGCTCCGCCTCGGCGGCGTCGAGCTCGGCTGCGATCAGCGCGTCGTCCTCGGCTCGCAGGTCGATCTCGTCGTCGAAATCGGCGGCGGCGGCGGCGCCGTCGCCCTCCTCGCCGGGCTCGAGCTGCTGCTCGCGCTTGAAGCTTTGAATCTGTTGAACGGTGACCTCGAGCTGGTGCGCGATCCAGGCGTCTGTGCGTCCCTGGCGGACCCAGGCGCGGATGCGGTTCAGCTCTGGTCTGAGTGATTTTCGGGCCATTAGAGCCCGGAGACTAGTACAGGTCCCGGCTCCCACAGCGGCTAGCGTGACAAAAGCTCCAGCGCTGTTCGTGGAGGCCGGTTCCCGGTATGCTGCCAGCCGGGTGGGTTGGGCTAAGCGCGCGCAGAGTTTCAGCCCCGACCGAAAGCAGCCAAGCAGGGAGGCAAGCCATGCTCGTCCTGACCCGCAAATCCAACCAGAGCATCATGATCGGCGATGACATCGAGGTGTCGGTGCTGGCGATCATGGGCGAAAAGGTCAGGATCGGAATCCAGGCGCCCCGGGACGTTCCCGTGTTTCGCAAGGAGGTCTATCTGGAGATCCAGCAGGAACGCGCGGACGGACCCAAGGGGGCGCGGGAAGAGGTCGACGCGGCCCTCCGCGGGCTCGGCGACGAGCCTGAGTGACCCGGGGCGACGGCACGCACCGCTGACGGCTCGCACCGCTGACGGCGGTCAGCTGAGCAGCAGGTACAGCGTCTCGAACATCGCGGCCGTCACGATCAACGCGGTCGCGATCAGCGTCAGGACGAGCACCCAGTAGCGCACCGAGCTGCGCTTACGCGCCCGCTGGTGCGTGCGTACGCGCGACCTACGCACGGCCTGACTGCGCAGTCGCTCCCTTCGGTTCCGGTCCAGTTGCGTCTCGTGCCGGAACTGCTGCTCGAGCTGCGCAAGACTCTGGCGCATCTTCATCGCCATCGCGGCTCGAGCCTACCAATTGCGTGGCGCTACGGGGCGTGATCGACTCACGCCCCGTCGGGAGCCAGCGTCAGTGGACCTGCTGCCCCTCGTAGACGTCCACGAAATGCAGGTAGTTATCCGCGATCTGCGACGCGGCGGCCGCCCGGTCAAGCTCATTTGCGAGAAATCCCTTGAGCGAGTCCCACCAGATTGAGCGGCCAATCGCGAAGCCGATGAAGCCGTCCACCGTGGCCGCCACTTCGAGCCACTGCTCGACCTTCGCGGTCGACGCGCCGCGACCGAGCAGTACACAGGTAACGCCCTCGCGCCCCTCGCCAGACCGGGCCTGCTCAGCGAGCATCACGGCATCGTCGCGGGCGTCCACGCCCTCGATCTTCCAGACGTCGACCTCGACCCCGAACTCCTGTGCGGCGGCGATCGCGCGGCGCATCAGGTCGGGCCGCAGCTCGGTGTCGTAGCGGTCCTCGTCGCCGTCGACGCTGGCGAGCTGCTCGTCGGTCGCGGGGACCAGAAGCTCAAACAGGAACTTGCGGTCGTGCGCGTGCAGCCAGTCGGCGAGCCGCTTGAGGCGCTCGAGCTGGCGCTTGTTCATGACCGGGTCGTCGTCGGGGTTGTAGCGGACGAGCACCTTCGAGAAGTCCGGGTCGAAGCGCTCGATGTGGGCGCCGAAGTCGTCGCCGTACTGGAAGTCGAACTCGTTCTGGCCCGACTTCTCAACCGGCATCGCGAGTTTCAGGCCGTCCTCCTTCGCCCGCTCGGGGATGTTGGATCCGAACTGCTCATCGACCAGCACACCCGTCGCGCCCGCCTGCGCGCCGCGCGAAACGGCCTCGAGCATCCCTTCGAAGATCAGCCGCTTGGCGTCTGAGATCATCTCCACCTCGTCGGGCGTCGGATCGCCTTCGATCCCGAACATCTTCTTCTGGAACGACCCGCGATGGTCGAACGCCAGGAAGTACAGCTTGCCGTCGTAACCCAGTGGCATTGGCACCGTCCTTCGTCAAATTTGAGAGCAGCAACCAGTCTAGGTCAGCTCGAGCCGGCCCACATCGCAAAAGCGCAATCCGTACGCTCTGGCCCAGTGGATCACAGCTTCGCCGGACACGCCTACACGATTGGGATCGAGGAGGAGCTGATGATCCTCGACGCCGAAACGTTGGAGCTTGTCAACGCGATTGAGTCGATGCTCGAACCGGCGACGCTGGGCGAGATCAAGCCCGAGCTGATGGAGTCCGTGCTCGAGATCTCGACCGACCCCTGCCGCGACATCGCGGAGGCCTCCGAGCAGCTGCGGACGCTTCGCCGCCAGGTCGCGGACACCGCGGCGAGCAAGGGCCTTGCGATCGGCTCGGCTGGCACGCATCCATTCGCGATGTGGGAGGACCAGCGGATCGTCGCACGTCCCCGCTACCGCGACCTGATCTCGGCGATGCGGTTCGTCGCGCGCCAGGAGCTGATCTTCGGGATGCACGTGCACATCGGCGTCGACGACCCTGACAAGGCGATCCATGTCGCCAATGGGATGCGGGTCCACCTGCCGGTGCTCCTCGGGCTATCGGCGAACTCGCCGTTCTGGCGGGCGGATACGACCGGGCTGGCGTCGACCCGGACGCCGATATTCCGCGCGTTCCCGCGGGTCGGGATTCCGCCGACCTACAAGGACTGGGCCGACTACGAGCAGCGGATCGAGTTCATGATCGCGGCCGGTGTGATCGAGGACTACACATACCTCTGGCACGACGTTCGCCCGCACCCAAACTTCGGCACGATCGAGGTCCGGGTGATGGACTCGCAGACCCATGTCGAGCATTCGCTGGGCCTGGCGGCGCTCGTCCAGGCGCTGGTGCGCGAGCTGTCGGAGCACTTCGAATCTGGCGGCCGGCTCGCCAGCTACCCGTTCGAGATGCTGGACGAGAACAAGTGGCTGGCAGCGCGCCACGGGCTCGAGGGCGAGCTCGTCGACCTACCGAGCTCGGATCGCGTCCAAACACGAGCGCTGGCGCGTCGGCTGCTGGACCGGATGCGCGAACACGCGACCGATCTTGGGTCGGTCGCCGAGCTCGAGGCGGTCGAGGACATGCTCGATCACGGCAACGGCGCCGCCCGGCAGGTGGTCGTGCACGAGGCCAATCACGACCTCCGCGAGGTGATGTCGGAGATCGTCTCAGCAACACTGGCCTGAGCCGGAGCTTCATGTAGGTGTGCGGGCGGCTTCTGAGCAGTTCTACAATCGCTTTGTGAGCGCCGGCGGGCCAGAACTTTTCGTGATCTGCAAGAGCTGCGGATCCGAGGTCAGCACATACATCACCGAATGTCCGTACTGCGGTAATCGCCTGCGCAAGCGGGCCCCGAAGCTCGACCGCGAGGGCCGCGTCGCCGAAAAGCGCGCGCGCCGCACGCCGCCGCCGCTGCTGACGCGGCTACGGCCCGACGAGATCCCGGGGATCCGGCCCGACACGCGGCCTTACGCGACGATCGCACTGGTGTTGACCGGCGCTGTCGGCACGCTGCTGTGGCGCACCGGGCTCGGGGCGAGCAACGAGCTCGAGATTCAGGGCAAGCTCGGGAGCCATTGGTGGCGGGTGTTCACGGCCGCGTTCACCTACAACAACATCGGCTACGCGTTCATCACGCTGACGACGATCGCGCTGTTCGGTTGGCTGCTCGAGCGGCGCCACGGTTCGCTCGTCGTGCTCGGTCTGTTCCTGGTCGGCGGCGTGGGTGGTTTAGCCGCGACGGCCGCCGTGTACCAGATCCCGTTTGCGATGGGCGCCAACGGGGCCGCGCTGGCGCTGCTATGCGCGTGGGTGACGCCCGACCTGCTGGCGCTGCGGGCCGGCGAAGACGTAGACGGCGATCTGATCGGGACGGCCGTGATCGGCGTCGTCGTGGCGTTGATGCCACTCGCGGTGCCGCAGGCGAGCTGGATCGCGGACGCGGTCGGGATCGTGACCGGGTTCGTGGTCGGGCTGCCGCTGTCGCGGATGACGATCCGCTAGACGACGCTGATCGTGCCCGGCTCGCCCTCGACGAGCCGGCCGATGATTGCGCCGGGCAGACCGGCGGCCCTAGCCGGCGGCACCGCGGCAAGCAGCCCACCGGACGTCATCGCATCGCAAACCAGCCAGCGGTGAGCCGGCGGCACGTCGTCGGCGAAGGTGGCAAACCCCTCGGCGTGCAGACGGTTGCGGCGGGTTCCGCCCGCGACGGCGTCAGCGTCGGGCAGCGCCAGCAGCTCGAGCACGCCGTCGATCGCCGGAACGTCGGCTGCGTAAAGCTCGGCCGCCAACCCGCTCGCCTCCGCCAGCTCGTGCAGGTGACCTAGCAGCCCGAAGCCGGTCACGTCGGTCATCCCATGCGCGCCCGCCTCACGCGCCGCCGCCGAAGCATCGCGGTTCAGCGTGCTCATCACCTCGATTGCATCCTCGAGCGGAGCGTCGAGTCCGCGCTTGCATGCGGTCGAGACCGCGCCCGCGCCCAATGGCTTGGTCAACACGAGCGCGTCGCCCGCGCGGCCGCCGCCGTTGGTCAGCAGCTGATCGGGGTGGACGACCCCGGTGACCGCCATCCCGTACTTCGGCTCGGCATCGTCGATCGAGTGGCCGCCGACGATCGCGACTCCCGCCTCGGCTGCGATCGAGGCGCCGCCGCCGAGGATCTCGGCCAGCACGTCGCGGCCGATCTGCTCGATCGAGAACGCGACCAGGTTCAGCGCGCAGACTGGGGTTGCGCCCATCGCGTACACGTCGGACAGGGCGTTACAGGCGGCTATCCGCCCGAACTGCCACGGGTCGTCGACGATCGGCGTGAAGAAGTCGACGGTCTGGACGATCGCCAAGTCGTCGCGGAGCTTGTAGACGCCCGCGTCGTCAGATTTCTCGAAACCCACCAGCACGTTCGGATCCGTGACCCCGGGGAGCCCCGCAAGCAGCGGACCGATCGATGCCGCGGGCAGCTTGCATCCACAGCCTGCTCCGTGCGACAGCGAGGTGAGGGCCACGGCCATCTTCGTATGATGACTCAAACGGCGTGCCGGACAGCACCTACACCGACGAGCAGCTCGATGCCGCGATCGCGGAGATCACTGACCCGACCCGGTTTCGCGAGGCGCAGGAACTGGTGATGCGCGCCGCGCCGCAGCTCCAGCGCGTGCTCGCGGGGGCGATCGCTGACGGCGGCTGGTTTGACTCCGCCCACGAACAGGCGGTCCGCGAGGCGGCGAGCGAAGCCGACGCGGAGCTCCGGTTGCGGTCGCTGCGGACGCTGCTCGCCGAGGAGACCCGGCTCGGCATGCTGGTCGGCGTCGCGGTGGGCTTCGAGCTTGCCCGCGCGCTTGCATCACCCAATCCCTGAAAACCCGAACCTGGAGGACACGCACCGATGGATGTCCGTTTTCTCGGCCACGCCTGCTTCACCCTTTCCGATCGCGACACGACGCTGCTGATCGACCCGTTCCTGACCGGGAACCCGAAGGCCGCGGCGACCGCCGACGAGGTCGACGCGACGACGCTGCTGCTCACCCACGGCCATCAGGACCACTACGGCGACATCGTCGCGATCGCCAAGCGGACCGGCGCCACGGTGGTGGCGATCACCGAGGTCGCCGGCGAGATCGGCGAGGAGGGCTGCGACGTTCGCGACTGCAACCTTGGCGGCACCGCGAGCTTTGACTGGGGCTGGGTCAAGCTGGTGCCGGCCTGGCACACGTCGACGACGCCGAAGGGCACGGTCAACACGCCTGCCGGCCTGCTGATCAGCTTCGGCGGCAAGATCGTCTACCACCTCGGCGACACGTGCCTGTTCTCAGACCTGAAGCTGGTCGGCAGGCGCAACCCGATCGATATCGCGCTGATGTGCATCGGCGGCCATTACACGATGGACCGCCACGACGCGGTCGACGCGGCCGAGTTCATCGGCGCCAAGACCGTGATCCCGTGCCACTACAACACGTTCCCGCCGATCGAGGCCGACGCGCAGGCGTTCAAGGCCGAGGTCGAGTCCGCGACCAGCTCCAACGTGGTGATCCTCGAACCGGGGGAGACCCACTCGGCATGACGCAGGCAATCGTTTCGAGCGTCCAACCGCGGGAGACGCGCACGGCATGACGCAGGCAATCGTTTCGAGCTTCCAACCGCGGGAGACGCACACGGCATGAGGCAGGCAATCGTTTCGAGCTTCCAACCGGGGGAGACGCGCACGGCATGACACACGCAATCGTTCTGATCCAGGCCGAGGGGAAGGCGCTGGCGACTCTCGGTGGCGAGCTGGCGGGCATCGAGGGGGTGGCCGAGGCGTACTCGGTCACCGGCGAATGGGACTTCGTCGCGATGCTGCGACTTCGCGAGCAGGACCAGCTGGCGCAGGTGGTGACCGGCAAGCTGTCGCAGCTCGACGGCGTCCGGCGCACGCAGACGATGGTCGCGTTCGAGGTCTACTCGCGCCACGACCTGGAGGCGTTGTTCTCAGTCGGTCAGTGAGCTCGTCCCCGCACGACGGATCCTCGTGCTCGGACCACATGCACGGTGGCGAGCGCCTGCGGATGGCGCTCGTCGCCGATCGCGCTGCCTGGCTCGAGCGGCTGGCAGCCGCGACCGGCGGACCGGTCGCGCACCTCGGTTGCGCCGATAGCCCGTATACGCGCGAGCTGATCGCGGCCGGCATGTTGCTCCACGAGCGGCTGGCCGCGGTCGCCGACGTGACCGGGTTCGACGTCGACGCCGAGTCGGTGGCGCTCCTCCAGCAACGGATGCCAACAGAGCGGTTCGTGGTCGCGGACGTGACGAGCGAAATCCCATCCGACGACCAACACCGCTACGCGCTCGTGATCGCCGGCGAGGTGCTGGAGCACGTCCCGGACGCCGACGCGTTCCTGTGTGGTTGCGCGCGGCTGCTCGCCCCCGGCGGCCGACTGTGCGTCACGGTCCCGAACGCGTGCTGTCCGAAGATCGGGCTGCGCTCGCTCGCGGGGCACGAGTCGGTACACCCCGACCACCGCGTCTACTACGGCCCGCGGACCCTGGAGCGCACGCTCGCGGGCGCCGGTTTCGAGCTGGATTCGATCGCCTCGTGCTTCGCGCCGGTCGCCGGTCGCGCCGGCAAGCTGGTCTTCAACCCGCTGCTCAAAGCGAGCCACCGGGTGTTTCAGGGACCGGTGGGCGATGGCCTGATCGCGGTCGCCAGCGCGCGCGAGAAGGCGGACGCCATCGCTTCGTAGGTGTACGCAGCGGCCGCTTCCCTGCCGGCGGCCCCGAGACGACCTCGCAGCTCGCGATCAGCCAGCAGCCGGTTGATCGCTCCGGCAAGCGCCAAGGAATCACCCGGCGCGACGACCAGCCCCGTCTCGCCGTCGCGCACCAGCCCGCCCGCGACCGCGCCGACGCTGGTCGTGGCGATCACCGGACAGCCCTGGTGCATCGCTTCGTTGCAGACGAGGCCCCAGGGTTCGCGAAAGCGCGGCGTCGGAACCGACGGCAGCAGCGCGACCGACGCCGCCGCATAGGCGACCGGCAGCTGAGCACGCTCCATCGTTCCAAGCAGCCGCGTGTGTGGCAGCGACGACAGCTGCGAACGCAGCGGCCCATCGCCTATTACCACCAGCGTCGCCCGCTGGTCAACCGCAGGCCACGCGGATGCCAGCACCTCGACCCCCTTCTCTGTCACGAGCCTGCCCGTGTAGAGCACCAGCGGCCCCTCGCCGAGCGAATAATCGGTCCGAAAGCGCTCGATCTCTGCGGCCGACACCTCGCGCCTGAACAGCTTCGGTTCGACCGCCTGCGGCGCGACGAACACGTCGTCGTCGCGCCCTCGGATACGAGCCACAAACCGGCGCACGTGCTCGCCGTAGGCGACGACCGCGTCGGCGTGGCGGTAGATGTGACGCGTGACCGGCAGCGCAAGCGCATGCGACA